>NZ_JBHVIV010000004.1:0-191826 GCF_042799475.1 Kitasatospora sp. NPDC057692
GCGCACCCGCGACCGGGGTGACGACTCCGGCGGCGGCGAGCAGGCGCAGCAGGTCACGGCGCTCGACGCCGTCGGCACGGGCCTCGCCGACCAGCCACTGACGGCGGCGGAGCCGGTCGTAGGCGGATTCCGAGGGGGTTGGGGCGGACATGGGCACACTCCCGTTCGGTGAGGGATCACGGTCATGGCGGGCGAGCGGCCGCGAGCAGGCGGTACGGGCTCAGCGCGAGTGACGGCAACAGCGACAGCGGCCACGGAGCGGCGGGACACGGCGGGTCCGGGCGGCGCCCGTCACAGCCGCGGGCCGCCCGGCGGGCGTCACGGCGCGGAGTCCCCCGGTCACGTGGGGATCATAGGCCCACCACCGGCGCCGCGTCAGGCGATCGCGGGGCTCCGGGGGCTTGACCTTCTCATCGGTGTCACCTCCTACCGTGCGCAAACGGGCCGACCCGCCCGACCTCCGCAGCGCCCGAACAGGAGCACCGCCATGACCGCGTCCCCCGCCCCCTTCACCCCTCTCCCCCCTCTCGCCCGGACCGTCCGGGGCAGCGGC
The DNA here is from genome assembly GCF_042799475.1 of Kitasatospora sp. NPDC057692. NCBI lineage: Bacteria > Bacillati > Actinomycetota > Actinomycetes > Kitasatosporales > Streptomycetaceae > Kitasatospora > Kitasatospora sp. NPDC057692. The sequence goes on from NZ_JBHVIV010000004.1 coordinate 554, forward strand.
CCGGGGCTGCTGCTCGCCCACGGCGCGGGCGGCAGCGTCCACGACAACTGGGGCCCCCTGCTCGACGACCTCGCCGCCCACCGCACCGTCGTCGCCCCCGACTACCCGGGCTCCGGCGACAGCCCCGACGAGCCCGGCGCGGCGCACTCGCTCGACGAACTGGCCGACCGCCTGCTCGCCGCCGCCGACGCGGAAGGCCTCGCCGACTTCGACCTCGTCGGCTACTCGCTCGGCGCCGCCGTCGCCGTCCGGATCGCCACCCGCCACCCCGGCCGGGTCCGCTCGCTGCTGCTGCTCGCCGGGGTGGCCGGCGGCTCGCGGCGACTGCGGCTGCTCGCCGACCAGACCATCGCCCTCGCGGCCCACCCCGCGCTGCTGGCCGGCCACTCGCTGGCCGTCGGCTTCGGCCCCAGCTGGGTGGAGGCACTGTCCGAGGAGGAGTTCGCCGGGCTGCGCGCCGCCATGGCCGCCGCACCGGTGCCGGCCGGCCTCCGCTGGCAGTTCGACCTGGCCGGCCGCGCCGACGTCCGCGCCGAGCTGGCCCGCGTCGCCGTGCCGACCCTGGTCGTCTCCGCCACCGAGGACGGCCTGGTGCCGCCGGAGCAGCACCGCGCGCTGGCGCGGGGCATCCCCGGCGCCCGGCTGGCCGAGCTGACGGCCGGCCATCTGCCGGTGGTGGAGCGGCTGCCGGAGCTGCGGGACCTGCTGCTGGGCTTCCTGGCGGACCCCGCCGCCGAACCGGCCACCACCGGCCGGATCTGACGGTCCGCCAGCCGGGCGGCCCCGGGGAGGGAACACCCCGCCGGGCGGGGACGTTGCCCGATCATGCGCATCGGAGAACTATCCCGCCTGACCGGGGTGTCCACCCGCCTGCTGCGGTACTACGAGGAGCAGAGCCTGCTCGAACCCACCCGCTCGGCCGGCGGCTACCGCGAGTACGGCGAGGGCGACACCGTCCGGGTCCGCCAGATCCGCAGCCTGCTCGCGGCGGGCCTGTCCACCCGGGTGATCGCGCAGATCCTCCCCTGCGCGAGCGGGCCGATCCCCGCTCTGATGGCCTGCCCGGACCTGGTCGGCACCCTCCAGGACGAACTGGCCGAGCTCGACGGGCGCATCGCCGAGCTGACCCGCAGCCGGCGGGCCCTGGCCGGGTACCTGGACGCCGCCGTGCCGCCGTCCTGCCCGTACGTGGCCGCCTGACGCCGCCCCAGGTCGCGCCTCCCCGGCGTGCCCTGCCGCCTCTCCCGGCGGGAACTGGACATAGTACGACATGTATCCCTATTCCGATCATGTCGTCGACGCCTGCACGCCGCCGGCCCGCCAGTTCGCCGCGAGAGGTAGCCCATGACCAGTCAGCCGACCGAGCCGCCGGACGAACCCGCGGCCACCCTCCCCGCCGACCGGATCGTGTTCGGGGTCGGCGCCGTCGCGGTGCTCGGGGTCGTCGCCTGGGGCGTCTTCGCCGAGGACTCCCTCGGCCGGACCTCCAGCACCGCCCTCGGCTGGGTCCTGCACAACTTCGGCTGGCTCTTCGTCGTCGCCGCCGACGTCTTCCTCGTCCTCACCGTGCTGCTCGCCTTCAGCCGGTTCGGCCGGATCCGGCTCGGGCGCGACGACGACGAACCGGAGTTCTCCACCACCGCCTGGGTCGCCATGATGTTCAGCGCGGGCATGGGCATCGGCCTGATGTTCTACGGCGTCGGCGAGCCGCTCCAGCTGTTCGCCGCCCCGCAGCCCGGCTCCGGCCTCGAACCCGAGTCCGCGGCCGCCGCCCAGCAGGCCCTGGAGTTCTCGCTCTTCCACTGGACCCTGCACCCCTGGGCGATCTACGCCGTCGGCGGCCTCGCGCTCGCCTACACCACCTTCCGCAAGGGCCGGGGCAACCGGATCTCCGCCGCGTTCGTCCCGCTGATCGGCGAACGCGGCGCCAACGGCTGGAAGGGCCAGGCGATCGACCTGCTCGCCGTGTTCGCGACCGTCTTCGGCTCCGCCACCAGCCTCGGCCTCGGGGCGCTCCAGGTGGCCGACGGCCTCGGCTACGTCACCGACATCAGCAACAGCGAGCGCACCCAGCTGGTGATCATCGGCGCGCTGACCGCCGCCTTCGTGCTCTCCGCCTTCTCCGGCGTGCACCGGGGCGTCAAGTGGCTCTCCACCGCGAACGTCGTCCTGGCCTCGCTGATCATGGTCTTCGTCTTCCTCGTCGGCCCGACCGTGTTCGCGCTGGACACCATCCCCTCGACCGTCGGCGGCTACTTCTCCAACCTGCTCACCATGTCCAGCCAGACCGGCGCCTTCACCGACGAGAACTGGCTCGGCACCTGGACCATCTTCTACTGGGCCTGGTGGCTCTCCTGGGCCCCGTTCGTCGGCACCTTCATCGCCCGGATCTCGCGCGGCCGCACCGTGCGGCAGTTCCTGCTCGGCGTGCTGCTGGTACCCAGCGGGGCCACCGTCATCTGGTTCTGCGTGATGGGCGGCACCGCGATCCGGCTGGACACCACCGGCGACGCCGACCTCGTGGCGACCATCCCGCAGGGCGCCGAGGCCTCGCTCTTCGAGATGCTGCGCGCGCTCCCCGGTGGCGCGGTGACCAGCGTGATCGCGGTGCTGCTGGTGATGACCTTCTTCATCACCAGCGCCGACTCCGCCTCGCTCGTCCTCGGCTCGCTCTCCAGCCGCGGCTCGCTGCACCCGCGCACCTGGCTGGTGGTGGTCTGGGGCGTGCTGATGGGCGGCGTCGCGGCCGCGCTGCTGCTGGCCGGCGGGCTCACCGCGCTGCAGAACGCCACCATCCTGGTCGCGCTGCCGTTCGTCGCGGTGATGCTGCTGCTGTGCGTCGCCCTGGTGAAGGAACTGCGCGCCGACCCGTCCGCCGGGCCGTCCCGCTTCCAGCCCACCCACGGCCTGCGGGACGCCGTCCGGGTCGCCGTCGGCGAGGCCATGGCCGACGTCCGCCGGGGCACCCGGCGTCCCCCGACCGAGTGAACCCCCTGACGGGTCCGACCTGCGGCGTTGCACATATCGCCCAAACCGACGCCCGTCCCCCATCCGGACTTCACCCGCACGTAGCGATCGTTCACACCGGACTGGAACCCTCCGTGCCATGAACGCCAACCTCTCGGCGACCCTCCAGGAACCGCGCTTCCCCATGCCCCAGCGCCACCGCCGTTTCCTCGCCAGCGCCGCCGTCCTCGCCTCCATCGCCCTGGGCACCCTCGGCGTCGCCGCCACCGTGGAGACCGTCCAGCACGGCACCATCGCCACCGCCACGGCCACCGTGCAGAAGTAGCCCCCGGCGCCCGGACGCCGGCGCCGCTCCCCGCCCGGCCGGACCCGCTGCGCCGCCTCAGCCGACGAGGCGCCCGCCGAGCGGCCGGCGGAGGAGCGGAGGAACGGGGTGTCCGGGGCACGACCCGCACGGCCGCGCGACCACGGGCCCACCGCGAAGCAGCAGCCGGGACACGACTCCGGCCGATGGGCGGGTCAGGCGGGCTGGCCGGCTCGGGGGGTGGGGACGGTGATGTCCGGGCTGGGGCGGGAGTGGCGGCCGGTGCCGGGGGTGGGGAGGAGGTCGGGGGCCGGGGCGTAGCGGGCGGCGGGGGCGCGGAGGAGCCAGCCCGAGGGGCGGGTGGTGATCAGGCCCATGCTGCGGAGCAGGTCGAGGGCGTCTCGGCGCAAGGCGGTGCGGTCGGCGAGGTAGTCGCGGTGCCAGCCGGCCGGGAGGCCGTACTCGTCGGCGATGTCGCCGAGCACGCCGTCTATCAGCGCGTCCGGGACGGGCACGTCGGCGCCGGTGGTCTCGCCCGGCAGCGGGCGGACCTCCTCGACCAGGCGCTCGACCAGCAGCAGGGCCGCCTGGGCGGCCGTCCCGGCGCCGGACAGGGCGAGGTCGGTGAGCTCCTCCGCCGGGTCGAGGAGGGCGACGCCCTCGGCCCGCTGCTCCGCCTCCAGGCCGAGGAAGTCGGCGAGCGCGGCGGGGCCGGAATGCCGGTGTTCGCGCAGCCAGGCGCGCTGGTCCTCGGGGAGGTCGGCGGCCAGGACGGCCGGGGTCTCGGCGAGGCGGCGGCGGACGGCGGTGCCGGGCTCGGCCTCGGCGGCGCGGCGGACGAGGTCGGCGGCGTCGTCGGCGAGAGCGGGCGGGCCGACCGGGACGGCGCGGGCGAGTTCCCGGTCGACCGTCAGGACGGCGGACGCCTCGGCGAGGTCGACCGCGGCACCGGCCGGGAGGTCGGCGAGCACCTGCCAGTCGACGAGCACGGCGAGCGCCATGGCGAGGTCGGACGGATCGGCCGGGTCGGACGGTCCGGCGGGCGCGGGCTCGGCGGCGTCCATCGCGGTCAGCAGGCGCCCGAGCGGGAGCTGTTCGGGCGCGTCGACCAGCAGGGCCAGGGCGAGGGCGAGCCGGGCGTAGCCGCCGGGGGTGAACGGGGCGCCGGTGGCGGGGTGTTCGAGGCGGCGGACGGCGCCGGGGCCGGGGCCGGCCTTGTGCAGGCGGGCGTGCCAGGGGCCGACCACCAGGGGGTAGCCGAGCAGGGTGTCGAAGCGCTCCGCGAGCCAGTCGCGGTGACGGCGGATCAGCGGGAAGCCGTCGGCGTGCGGTCCGGAGGCGGTGACCAGCGGGTGGGCCAGGAGCAGCCGGGCGGCGATCCGGCGTTCGGCGGCGGTGGCGGCGGCGGAACGGTCCTGCGGCACCACGGCGGCGGCACCCCGGGCGCGTTCGGGCCTGCGGTGCCGCCCGGGGCGGCCCGGCTTGGCGCCCGAGAGGACGACGGGCAGCGCGGCGGCGTCGCGGCGGGCCCGGCGCAGGCCCGGGGCGGTGCGCGGTTCGCGGGTGCGCAGCGGCGCGGGGGTGTGCGCGGTGGGGCCGTGCCACCAGCTGACCTCGGTGCCGGGCGGCCCGCCGACGGCGGGGTCGGCGGCGGACGGTTCGGCGGGGGCGCCGAAGTGACGGGCCGGGTAGAGGCCGAAGGAGGCGGCGCAGAGGTCGTCGGCGGTCGCGGCGTCGGCCTCGGCGAACCAGCGCGCGAGCCGGAGCAGCCCGGGGTCGGGCGAGAGCTCCTCGGACGGCGCGCCCGCGGCGTCGGCGGGCGGCGAGGCGCCCGGCGAGGCGGGCGGCGGGGCGTCCTGCGAGGCGTCCGACGGGGCGTCCTGCGGGGCGTCAGCTCCGGCCCTGCCGCCGGGTACGGGGCCGCGGGCGGGTTCGCGTACGGCGACGACGGCGACGGTGGCGCTCCGCCCCGCCCCGCCCGTGCGCCCGTCCGCCGTGCCACCGGCCGTCCGTGCGGCGCCGGTCGCGTACTCCTGCTGCTCCATGTCGGGGACCAGACTAGACGCTGGGCGCGGCCCCCGCTGGCAGCCGCCCGGCGCGCGGCGACATCCGGCCGGACGGCGAACCGGCGCGGAACACACCCGACCGAACCGCCGCCGGGGCCGCCCGGTCCGGCGGCACGTCACCCCGGTGGCCCCACCGGGTCTACGCACCGGTAACAATCTCTTCCACGCCCCGCCGCGGTTCCCCTATCGTGCCCGGCACGGGCCGTCCGCCCCGCCAGCCGCTCCCCCACCCACCCGGAGGACACCGCCGTATGAGCATCCGTACGACCACTCGCGCCGTTCTCGGCGGCCGCCTGCGCTCGGCCTCCGGCCTGCTCGCCGGGTTCGCCACCACCTCGGCGGTCCACCTGGGGGCGCTGCTGAGCGACACGCCCGCGCTGCGGCACGCCACCAAGCCGGCGCTGATGCCCCTGCTGGCCGCGCACAGCGTCGCGAGTGCGGCCGCGGCCGGCCGGCGGGCGCCGAAGCTGCTGGCCCCGGCGCTGCTGGCGAGCGCGGGCGGGGACGTCCTGCTCCAGTTCGACCAGGACGCGGCGTTCCTGGCCGGAATGGGCTCGTTCGCGGCGGCGCACGTCTGCTACGTGACGATGTTCGCCGGCCAGGGCGCGCTGACCGACCGGCGCCGGACGCTGGTGGTCGCGGCGGCGTACGCGACGGCCTGGGCGTCGATGATGGCCCTGCTCTGGCCGGATCTCGGGGACCTGCGGGTCCCGGTGGCCGGGTACAGCCTGCTGCTCGCCTCGACGGCGGTGACCTCGGCCGGGCTGGGTGTGCGGGCGGGGCTGGGCGGGGCGCTGTTCCTGCTCTCGGACACCCTGATCGCCACCAGGCTGGCCAAGTGGCGGGAGCTGCCGGGACACGAGTTCTGGATCATGGCCACGTACGTCCTGGCGCAGTACCTGCTGGCGACCGGCGCGCTGCGGGCCGCCGGGGCCGAGGAGGCCCGGGCGGGCGAGGCGGCCCGGGCCGACCGGCCGGACCGGGCGGAAGAGCCGCGGGACGCCTCGACGGTCCCTGCCCACGACACGCCCTGACCGCGCGAAGGTGCCGCCGGACACACCGTCCGGCGGCACCCGCCCGCGGGGCGCGCTCCGCAGGTCGCACCCGCGGGGCGCGTTCGCTCAGGCGGACCCGGCGCCCGCACGCCGCCGCAGCAGCCAGAATCCGCCGACGGCCCCCGTGACCAGCAGCGCGCCGCCCGCCAGCTCCACCGGGTCGGTCGCGATCGAGCCGCCCAGACCGGTGTCCGCCGGGCCGTGCGGGCCGGCCTGCTGGCCGCCCGCGCCGGACTGCCCGAGCGAGCCCGCCCACTCGCCGGCCGCCTGGCTCCACCCGCCGATGCCCGAGGGCGCGGAGCCGCCGGAGCCGGCGGCGACCGAGACCGTGGTCACCGTGACGCTGGTGGTGAACGCCGCGCCGTCCGGGCAGGTCCCGTCGACCTTGTTGTCGCCGCCGTACTTGTCCGCCAGCCGGGCGGAGCCGGTGTGCCTGCCGTCCGAGCCGAGCGTGAGGGTGGCCGGGCCGCCCTCGAAGGCCGGCGAGCTGGCGGTGATCGTCTTGGCGGTGGGCTTGTCGGACTTCTCACAGGCGACCGTGACCGTCACGGTCTGGCCCGGTGCGGCCTGGGACGGGCTGACCGAGGCGGCGCCGTCCTTGGCCAGCGCGAGGGGGGCCGTCAGGCCGGTCAGCAGCGTCGCGCCGATCAGGGCGGCGGCGGCCGTACGCGTGGGGCGCATACCGGAACCTCCGGGATTCTCTCGGGCGCGGCCGGGGACTCCGACGTCCACGTGATCGAACAACCGCACCCGGTCACTCACCGACGGTAGGCACCCGCTCCACGCCCGGCCACCGCTCTGGCCCGTTCGGGCGAGCGGCCGCGACCCTGCGTCACCCGCGAACCGGTCGGAGGTCGGAGGTCAGAGGTCCAGGTCGACCACGACCGGGGCGTGGTCCGAGGTGCCCTTGCCCTTGCGCGCCTCGCGGTCGACGTAGCTGTCGGTGACGGCGTCGACGAAGGGCTTGTTGGCGTAGGTGAGGTCGATCCGCATGCCCCGGTTCTTCGGGAAGGCCAGCTGGCGGTAGTCCCAGTAGGTGTAGGGGCGGTCGTACTTCAGCGGGCGCGGCACCACGTCGTGCAGCCCGGCCGCGTCGAGGGCGGCGAGGGCGGCCCGCTCGGCGGGGGTGACGTGGGTGAGGCCCTCGAAGGCGGCCACGTCGAAGACGTCCTCGTCGCTCGGCGCGATGTTGAAGTCGCCGAGGACGGCGAACGGGCGCTCGCCGGCCGCGTCCTCCAGCGAGGCGCGGCGCAGCGCCTCCAGCCACTCCAGCTTGTAGCGGTAGTGGGCGTGGTCGACCTCGCGGCCGTTGGGCACGTACACCGACCAGACCCGGACCGGGCCGCAGGTGGCGGCGACGGCGCGCGGCTCGACGTCGGGCAGCAGGGCGTCGTCGGCGAGGTAGCCGGGCTGCTCGGGCAGGTCGCGCACGACGTCGTCGAGGCCGATCCGGGAGACGATCGCCACGCCGTTCCAGCGGCCGTTGCCGTGCGCGGCGGTCTCGTAGCCGAGCTCGCGCACCGGCTCGTACGGGAAGGCGTCGGCGGCGCACTTGAGCTCCTGGAGGCAGAGCACGTCGGGCTTGGCGCTCTCCAGCCATTCGAGGAGCTTGGGCAGCCGCGCGGTGACGGAGTTGATGTTCCAGGTGGCGATGCGGACGGTCACGGCGGGCGGCCTTCCCGGTGGCGGTTCGGTTCGGTGGGGCGGGCGCCCGTCAGGACGCCCACCCCGAATCTACCGAACGGCACCGACAGTCCCGCCCGGCCTCACGGCGCGGGCCGGACCACCGCCGCCGAGCCGCCGCCGCGGCGCACCGGTTCGGCGGCCGCGGCCCAGCGCCCGTCCGGCAGCCGCTCGACGCCGGTCGCGGCGCCGATCTCCGGCGTGCTCGCGAACACGTGGCCGAGCGCCTCCAGCCGGGCCCGTTCGGGCAGCGCCAGGAAGGCCGGCTCGGCCTGGGTGGCGGCGGTGTTGCGCTGGCTGGCGCGCGGCGCGGCGATCGCCTGCGCCAGGCTCAGCCCGCGGTCGAGGCGGCCGAGCAGGACCTGCAGGGTGGTGGTGATGATGGTCGCGCCGCCGGGCGAGCCGGCCGCCAGCACGGGCTCGCCGTCGCGCAGCACGATGGTCGGCGAGAGCGAGGAGCGCGGACGCTTGCCGGGGCCGGGCAGGTTGGGGTCGGGCACCCCGGGGAAGAGCGGGGTGAAGTTGAAGTCGGTCAGCTCGTTGTTGAGCAGGAAGCCGCGGCCGGGGACGGTGATGCCGCTGCCGCCGGTCTGCTCCAGGGTCAGGGTGTAGGAGACGACGTTGCCCCAGCGGTCGGCGACCGTGAGGTGGCTGGTGCTCAGGCCCTCGTACGGCTCGGCGGCGGGCGCCGGGGCGGCGTCCGGGCAGCCGGCCGGGTGGCGCGGGTCGCCGGGGGCGACCGGGCTGGTGAGCGCGCGGTCGGGGCTGATCAGGCAGGCCCGGGAGGCCGCGTACCGCGCGGACAGCAGTTCCTTGACCGGCACGTCGTTGAAGGCCGGGTCGCCGACCCAGCGGTTGCGGTCGGCGAAGGAGAGCCGCGAGGCCTCCAGGAAGTGGTGGTAGTACTGCGTGGCGTCGTAGCCGGCGACCTCGCCGTCCTCCAGGATGCCGAGCGCCTCGCCGACGGTGGTGCCGCCGGAGCTGGAGGGGGCGATCGAGTAGAGGTCGTAGTCCCGGTAGGCGACGTGGGTGGGCTGCTGGCGGCGGACCCGGTAGCCGGCCAGGTCGGCGGCGTCCACCTGGCCCGGGCGGGCGGTCCGGCCGGAGGCGGGGTCGACCGGCGGGCGCTGGACGGTGCGGACGATGTCCTCGCCGATCGCGCCGCGGTAGAGCGCCCCGGTGCCCTCCTTGCCGAGCTGGCGGTAGGTGGCGGCGAGATCGGGGTTGCGGAAGGTGGAGCCGACGGCCGGGAGCGCGCCGCCGGGCAGGAAGAGCTTCGCGGTGTCGGGGAAGTCCTTGAACCGGGCCTGGTTGAGCGCGGTCTGGTCCTGGAAGGTCTGGTCGACGGTGAAGCCCTGCTCGGCGATCCGCTGGGCGGGCTTGAGCGCCTCGGCGAAGCCGCGCCGCCCCCAGAGGTCGACGGCGGTCTCCCAGGTGGCCGGGGAGCCGGGCACGCCGACCGACAGGCCGCTGGTGACCGCGTCGGCGAACGGCAGCGGTTTGCCGTCCTCCAGGAAGAGCGAGGTGTCGGCCTTGCGGGAGGCGGTCTCCCGGCCGTCGATGGTGTGCACCCGGCCGGTGGCGTGGTCGTAGTAGACGAAGTAGCCTCCGCCGCCGATGCCCGCCGAGTACGGCTCGGTGACCCCGAGCGCCGCGGCGACCGCGACCGCGGCGTCCACGGCGTTGCCGCCCTTGCGCAGCACCTCGATGCCGGCCGCCGTGGCGTCCGCGTCCACGCTGGCCACCGCCCCGCCCCAGCCGACCGCCTCGGGCACCTTGGCCGGCGGCGCCGCCCCGGCGGGTCCGACGGTGGACCACACCAGGGCGGTGGCGAGCAGGAGCGGCGGCGCGATGCGGGCCAGTGCTCTCATCCGATACTCCTCTGAGTCGACGTCAACTCCGTTGTTTCACAGGAGTCGTGACCCCGACAACAGTGCCGCGTGGCTACCAACGGGTAGTTGACGGCGGGCAACCGTTCGGCCGACGGCCGGGCGGTCACGGCACGGCGCGCTCCACCCGGCGGCGCTTGATGGTGCGGAAGCGCCGGGCGACCTGGCGGGCCAGGTCCGCGGCGCCGACCAGGCCGGCCTCGTTGCCGAGCGCGGCGTGCACGATGGCCGCCTCGGGGCGGAAGCCGCGGCCGGTGAGGGTGCGGCGGAAGGTGTCGCGGGCCGGGCCGAGCAGCAGGTCGCCGGCCTCGGAGACGCCGCCGCCGATGACGAAGCGGCCCGGGTCGAGGGCGGCGGCCAGGTTGGCGATGCCGACCCCGAGCCAGGTGCCGACCTCGTAGAGCAGCTCGGTGGCGGTCGGGTCGCCGTCCCGGGCGGCCTCGGTGACCAGCGGGCCGGTGATGCCCTCGACGGTGCCGCCGGCCCGGGCCAGCAGCGGCTGGACCACCGGGGACTCCTCGGCGACCAGTTCACGGGCGTCGCGCACCAGCGCGTTGCCGGAGGAGTACTGCTCCCAGCAGCCGCGGTTGCCGCACGGGCAGCGGTGGCCGCCGGGCACCACCTGCATGTGCCCGAACTCGCCGGCCAGCCCGTAGGTGCCCCGGTCCACGAAGCCGTCGCGGACCACGGCGCCGCCGATGCCGGTGCCGAGGGTGAGCATCACCATGTGGTCCTCGCCCCGGCCGGCGCCGAAGCGCCACTCGGCCCAGGCGGCGGCGTTGGCGTCGTTCTCGACGATCACCGGGAACCGCAGCCGGGCGCTGAGCGCCTCCCGCAGCGGCTCGCCGCGCCAGTTGAGGTGCGGGGCGAAGAGCACGGTGGAGCGCTCGGCGTCGACCCAGCCGGCCGCGCCGATGCCGACCGCGTGGACGTCGTGCCGGTCGGCCAGCTCCAGCACCAGCTCGACGATGACGTCCTCGACGACCTTGGGGCTCTTGGACTTGTGGGGCGTGTCGGTGCGCAGCTTCTCCAGCACCTTGCCCTCGCCGTCGACCACGCCGGCGACGACCTTGGTGCCGCCGATGTCGACGCCGATGGTCGGCAGCCGCAGCAGGCCGGCGGGCAGCGCCCGGCGGCGGCGCTCGGCGCGCGGCCCGAGGCCGAGCAGGGTGGGCAGGACCGGCGGCCGGTTGCCGGCGTGGGGGCTGGTCACGGCTGCGGACGCTCCTCGGTGGGATCGGCGGTCGGGTCGGCGGGGCTGCCCTGGGGGCCGGGAGGGCCGGTCCTGGACAGCTCGTGGGAGAGCTCGGCGAGGTCGGAGCCGCCGGCCATCTCGGTGGTGAGCTGTTCGAGCCCGATCTCCGCCCGGGGGTGGCTGCCGGCCATCCGGCCCCGCTTGAGCAGGGTGAAGTGGTCCCCGACCAGGTACGCGTGGTGCGGGTTGTGGGTGATCAGCACGACGCCGAGCCCGGCGTCCCGCGCGGCCGTGACGTACTTGAGGACCACCCCGGACTGCTTGACGCCGAGCGCGGCGGTCGGCTCGTCCAGGACCAGCACCTTGGCGCCGAAGTGCACCGCGCGGGCGATCGCCACGCACTGACGCTGGCCGCCGGACAGGGTGCCGATCGGGCGGTCGACGTCGGGCAGGTCGATGCCCATGTCGGCGAGCGCCCGGCGGGTGGTGGCGCGCATGCCGTCGGCGTCGATCCGCAGCCCGCCCCAGCGCTTGTGCCCCTGCTCGGAGCCGAGGAAGAAGTTCCGCCAGACGGGCATCAGCGGCACCACGGCGAGGTCCTGGTAGACGGTGGCGATGCCGCGGTCCAGGGCCTGGCGCGGGGAGTCGAAGCGGACCTCCTCGCCGCCCACCGCGAAGGTGCCCTCGTCGTGCCGGTGCAGCCCGGCGATGATCTTGATCAGGGTGGACTTGCCGGCGCCGTTGTCGCCGAGCACGCAGCTGATCTCGCCGGCCCGCAGGGTCAGCGAGACGTCCTCCAGGGCGCGCACGGTGCCGTAGGTCTTGCCGACGCCGCTCAGCGCGAGCAGTTCGGTGGGCGAGGTCATCGGGGCCCCCGTTCGGCGCGGCGCTTGACCAGGGAGTTCAGCAGCGCGGCCAGCAGCAGCATCGCACCCAGGAAGAACTTGAACCAGTCGGGGTTCCACTGGGCGTAGATGATGCCCTTGCTAACCATGCCGAAGATCAGCGCGCCCAGCGCGGAGCCCACCACCGAGCCGTAGCCGCCGGTGATCAGGCAGCCGCCGATGACGGCGGCGACGATGTAGATCAGCTCGTTGCCGACGCCCTCGCCGGACTGCACGGTGTCGAAGGAGAACAGCAGGTGCTGGCCGAGCACCCAGGCGCCGAAGCCGACGAACAGGTAGAGCACGGTCTTCGTCCGGGCGACCGGGACGCCCACCGCGCGGGCCGCGGCCGCGTCCCCGCCGACCGCGAAGATCCAGTTGCCGAAGCGGGTGCGCAGCAGCACCCAGCTGCCGGCCAGCAGCAGGCCCAGCCACCACCAGACGGTGGCCTTGATCGTCAGCCCCCCGACGGTCACCTCGGAGGCGAACAGCCAGCGGCAGGTGGCGAAGCCCTCCATGTCGGAGATCGGCTTGGTGGAGACGGTGCCGGAGACCGCCTTGGTGACGCCGAGATTGGCGCCGGTCAGCATCAGGAAGGTGCCGAGCGTGACGATGAAGCTCGGCAGCCGGGTGCGGGACAGCATCCAGCCGTTGAACAGGCCGACCGCCAGCGTGACGGCCAGCGAGACCAGCACGCCCACCCAGGTCACCGCGGTGAGCTGGTAGGAGACCATCGAGGAGGTCAGCGCGGCGGTGGTGACCAGGACGCCGGCCGAGAGGTCGAACTCGCCGCCGATCATCAGCAGCGCCACCGGCACAGCCATGATCCCGATGGTGGAGGCCGCGTACAGCACGGTGCCCAGCGAGGAGACCCGCAGGAAGGGCTCGGCGACGGCGGAGAAGACCAGGAAGACCGCGACGGCCGCGATCAGCGCGCCCAGCTCGGGCCGGCCGGCCAGCCGGCGCAGCGCGGACGGGCGCTCCCGGTGGTCGGCGGCCAGGACGTCGGTGGTGCTCAGCGGGGTGCTCACCTGGTCCCCCTCGCGACGTACTCGGCGAGGGCGTCCGCGTTCTCCCTGGTCAGGATCTGCGGGCCGGTGGCCACCGGCTTGCCGCCGCCGAGCATGTTGAGGTTGAAGCGGTAGAGCCAGATCAGGTCGACGCCCTCGTAGCCCTGGAGGTAGGGCTGCTGGTCGACGGCGAAGCCGACGGTGCCCGCCTTGAGGCCGGCCACCACCTGGGTGCCCAGGTCGAAGGTGTCGAGCTCGACCGGTCGGCGGGCGTCCTGGATCGCCTGCAGACCGGTGGCGGCCATCGGGCCGGAGAGGGTGAGCACGGTGTCGATCGCCTGGTCGGCCTGGAGCTTGGCGGAGATCGCCGCCCGGGCGTCGGGCATGTTGACGCCGTCGACGTACAGCACCTGGAAGGCCCCGCCGGCGCCGCCCTGGGCGCCGGAGCAGCGCTGCTCCTGGCCGACGTTGCCCTGCTCGTGGATCACGCACAGGACGTTCTTGCGGCCGCGCTTCGCCAGCTCGGCGCCGGCGGCCTGGCCGGCGGTGGCCTCGTCCTGGCCGATGTGGGTGAGCGCGCCGAACTTCGTGGAGAACTCCTGGCCGGAGTTGATGGTGATGACCGGGATGCCCGCGGCCTTGGCCTTGCCGAGCACGTCGGCCATCGCGTCGCCCTTGGCGAGGGTGACCAGCAGGCCGTCGACCTTCTGGTCGATGGCGGCCTGGACGAGCTGGACCTGGTTCTGGGTCTGCGCGTCGTTGGAGTACAGGAAGGTGATGTTGTCCTTGGCGGCGGCCTGCTCGGCGCCCTTGCGCACGGTGTCCCAGAAGGCGTCGCCGGCGCCCGCGTGGGTCACCATGGCGACCTTCCAGCGCGGGGTGGTGACGGCGCCTCCGGCGGCGGCCGCGGCCTTGGCGCGGGCCTCCTCGGCGCGTCTGCCTCCGGTGCTGCTGCAGCCGGCGACGGCGACCGTGAGGGCCAGGACGGCCAGCGCGGCGGCGGCGGGCCTCAGCCGGCGGACGGGACTCATGCGGGTTGTGCTCATGCCCATAGTCTCACCTCCCGGCGGACGGGCGTTCGCACCGCCTCGCCCGGCGGCGCGATCCGTCCGGACGGTATCGTGCCCCGCGGGCCGATTCCTGGGAGTTCGCTGGGTGCGACGTCCGGACCCAGCCCGCCAGGATGGCAGACTGGGGCGGACCCGAAAAGGGGAGCCTCGCGTGAACGTGATGTTCCTCTCAGGTTCCGCACAGATTTGGACGGCAACCGATCCCCGTTCCCGGCCGTCTGATGCCATTGAGGTGGCGGTCCGGGCGAGTGGGGCCCGGGCGGCTTCGAACCCGGATACGAGAACTTCATGCAACTGACAGGTACGCCATTCTTCATCTGCACGGTCATCCTCGTGCCGGTCTCCATCGCGGTGGCGATGTGGTTCTGGGGCCGGGTGAAGGGCCCCAAGCCGGTGCGCGTCCTGTCGAGGCTCGCCATGCTCGTGTTCTGCCAGGTCACCGCGGTGATCATGGTATTCGTCATGGTCAACAACGCCAATCTGATCTACGGCAACTGGGACGACCTGCTCGGCACCGGCAACCACGTGCGGGCGGTGCCCGTCGTCCCGCCGCAGGACGCGGCCGCGGGCGGCCAGGGCCCGGCGGCGGGAGGCGGGGGCGCCGCGCCGGCGGGCGACGCGGCCCACCCGCCGGCCAACAAGGTCCAGCAGGCCTTCCGCGGCGTGGACGACCCGAAGGTGCCGAACGACGTCCAGAAGACCGACCTCAAGGGCCAGCTGTCCGGCGTCGACGGCGAGGTGCTGGTCTGGCTGCCGCCGCAGTACAACGACCCGGCGTTCAAGGACAAGAAGTTCCCGGTGGTCGAGCTGATCCCCGGCTACCCGGGCTCCTCCTCCACCTGGTACGGCACCCTCAAGGTCTCCGAGCAGCTGAAGCCGCTGATGCAGCAGGGCAAGGTGACGCCGTTCATCCTGGTCTCGCCGCGCACCCTGCTGCTGGGCAACCACACCGACGCCGGCTGCACCGACGTACCGGGCAAGGTCAACGCGGACACCTGGCTGACCCGGGACGTGCCGCAGATGATCCTGGACAACTTCCGGGCCGACCCGTCCGCCGACCGCTGGGCGATCGCGGGCTACTCGGCAGGCGCCCACTGCGCCGCCAAGCTCTCGCTGGCCCACCCGAACCGCTACCGGGCCGGTGTCAGCCTCTCCGGCTACAACGACCCGGCGACCGAGAAGGACTCGCTGGTCGGCAAGGACCCGAAGCTGCGCGAGGCCAACAACCCGGTCGCCATCGTGAAGGGCGCCGCCCAGCCGCCGAAGGTCGCGCTGTACGTCTCCGGCAACAAGGGCGACGGCTACGAGGACGGCCAGGCGATCGCCGGCGCCGCCAAGGCGCCCACCACGGTGCAGGTGGTGGAGACCACCGGCCCGCACTCCAGCGACGTGTGGAAGGACATGGTGCCGGGCGTCTTCGAGTGGCTGACCGGCGTCATCCCGGCACACTGACGGGCGGTCGGCCGGGCCCTGACCGGCCGGGCCCTGACCGGCCGACCCGACCGTACAGCGGCGGGCCCCGCGCCCACCCCCCCCGGGGCGCCCCCCGTGCCCCCGGCCCCCCCCGTCCCCCCCCCCCCCCGCGCACGGGGGGTAGGGGGCCCCGGGGAAGTCGACCCCCGGAGCACTCCGCTCCGGGGCCGCCGCCGTTCCCGCGGCCGCCGCCGTTCCCGCCGCCGCCCGGCTCAGGCGAGTTCGAGGGCCAGGTAGAAGTCGACCCGGTCCTCCAGGCGGGAGAGGTCCCGGCCCGTCAACTCCTCGATGCGGCCGATCCGGTAGCGCAGCGTGTTGACGTGGACGTGCAGCTGCGCGGCGCACCTGGTCCACGAGCCGTCCGACCGCAGGAACGTCTCCAGGGTGCGGACCAGGTCCGCCTGGTGTTCGAGGTCGTAGGCGATCACGGTGTCCAGCAGCCGGCTGCGGAAGGCCCGGCGGACCTCGTCCGGGACGGCCGCCAGCAGCAGCACGTGCGAGGCCAGCTCCTCCGGCCCGGCCACGCGGACCCGGCCGACCCGGGCGGCGGCGATCCGCCGGGCGTGCCGGGCCTCCTCCAGCGCGCCGCGCAGGCCGACCGCCTCGCGGGCGGGGGCGGAGACGCCGAGGGTGATCCGGCCCTCGGAGCCGAGCCCGGCCTCCAGCGGGGCGAGCAGTTCGCGCAGCGCCTCGGCGGACAGCGGACCGTCCGTGGCCGGCGTCACCACCACCGCGCCGGTCCCGTCCCCGGCGACCAGCGCCCGGTCTGCGCCGCCGCCCAGGGCCTCCTCCAGCACCGCCCGCACCACGCCCTCGGCCAGGCCGGCGCCCTCGGCGCTGAGCACCAGCCAGGAGTCGTCCGCCGGCCGGGCCCCGGCTTCGGGGCCCTCGTAGCGGGCGGCCATCGCCGAGGACGCGTACAGGGTGCGGCTGATCTCGGCGGGGTCGGCGTCACGCCGCAGCAGGGCCAGCACCTCGTCGGCCAGGCGGCGGCGCAGCCGGCGGCCCTCGTCGCGGCGGTGGCGCTCGGCGGCGACCAGCCGGGCGAGGTTCTCGGCGAGCTGCTGGCGCTTGGCGGTCCACTCGGTGACGTCGCCGGCCACCGCGAGCACCCAGTCGGCGAGCGGGGAGGGGGCCTGCGGGTCGGCGGGCGCGGGCAGCAGCGAGTAGGCGCCGGCCGCCAGCCGGGCCCGGTGCGGGGGGCGGCGGCGCTGGCGCTGGGCGGCGAGGTGGGCGCGGACCAGCTGGTCGCGGTCCTCGGCGGGCAGCCGGTCGACGGGGCCGGCGATCACCGCGCCGGTCGGGGTGAGCACCCAGCAGTCGAGGTCGAGGTCGCCGCCGAGCAGGTCGAGGACGGCGTCCAGGCCCCCGCCGCCGGCCGCCGAGACCAGCATCCGGTGCCGGTCGACGAGGGCGGCGAGGTCGGCGGCCCGGTCGGCGGAGACCTGGCGGCCGACGAACTCGGTGACGGTGCCGAAGGCGATGTCGTCGGGCACCGCGAGCAGCGGCATCCGGTGCCGGCGGCAGGCCTCGACGAGGTCCTCGGGGACCGGGCCGACCTCGGCCTCGCCGGCCGCCAGGGCGACCGCGCCGCCGGCCGCGAGGGTGCGCACGAAGCGCTCGGAGTCGGCCGGGGAGGAGCGCCAGAGCATGCCGGTGAGGACCAGCTCGCCGCCGTGCAGGTACCGCCCCGGGTCGTGCAGGTCGGTCGTCATCACCCCGCTGACCTGCCGGTCCAGCTCCTCCTCGGCCGCGAGCAGGCGCAGGCGCGGGGCGCCGGGGGCGAGCAGGTCACGGACACGCATCCGCGGGCTCCTTCGGGGGGCTGGGGGGCGGGGGGGTGAGGGCTGGGAGCTGGTGGCTGGGGCCGGGGACCGGGGGTCGGGGCGGTCCGGCGGCCGACCGGATCGCGGGGCCGTGACGCGGGAAGGACGGCCGGACTACGGTCGTAGGTGGGACCGTCGGCCCGGCCGGCCGGCGGCGCCGTCCTCGGCACGCGCCCCTTGGAGGAACGTACAGGATGCCGGGCGGCGGCGCGGCCGGGGCTTCATGCCATCGGTGACTGCCGGCCGCCCCGTCACGGCGCTTCACTGTCCCTACGCGGCCGGCCACGCCCCGTGACCGGAAGCGGCGACGACGTGAGGAGGCCCGCATGGAGTTCCTTCGCCCCGCCACCTGGGACGAGGCGCTCGCCGCGAAGGCCGGGCGCCCGGCCGCGCTGCCCCTCGCCGGCGGGACGGACGTCATGGTCGAGCTGAACTTCGACGTACGCAGGCCGCCCGCGCTGCTCGACCTGAACCGCGTCACCGAGCTGGCCGAGTGGTCGTGGGACGGCGCGGTGGTCCGGCTCGGCGCCGCCGTCCCCTACAGCCGGATCATCGCCGAGCTGGCCGGACCGCTGCCCGGCCTCGCGCTCGCCGCCCGCACCGTCGGCTCCCCGCAGATCCGCAACCGGGGCGGCGTCGGCGGCAACCTCGGCGCCGCCTCGCCCGCCGGCGACGCGCACCCGGCACTGCTGGCCGCCGGACCGGACGTCCTCGTCGAGGCGGCCTCGGTGCGCGGCACCCGGCTGATCCCCATCGACGACTTCTACACCGGGGTGAAGCGCAACAGCCTGGCCGCCGACGAGCTGATCCGCGCCGTGCGGATCCCGGTCGCCGACGGCCCGCAGCAGTTCTCCAAGATCGGCACCCGCAACGCGATGGTGATCGCGGTCTGCGCGTTCGGCTTCGCCCTGCACCCGCGCACCCGCACCGTCGGCACCGGCATCGGCTCGGCCGCCCCCACCCCGCGCCGCGCCGCCGAGGCGGAGGAGTACCTGCGCGAGGTGCTCGCCGAGCGCGGCCTGTGGGAGAGCGGCGAGCTGCTGGACGCCGAGGTCGTCCAGCGGTTCGGCGAGCTGGTCAAGGCCGCCGCCGCCCCGATCGACGACGTCCGGGGCACCGCCGACTACCGGCGGCACGCGCTCGCCGTGATGGCGCGGCGCACGCTCACCTGGACCTGGAACGACTTCCGCCGGCAGATCGGGAGCGCGGCATGAGGATCACGTTCACCGCCAACGGCAGGCCGGTCGAGGCCGACGACGTGTGGGAGGGCGAGAGCCTGCTCCACGTGCTGCGCGAACGCCTCGGCCTGCCCGGCTCCAAGAACGCCTGCGAGCAGGGCGAGTGCGGCTCCTGCACCGTCTACCTGGACGGCGTGCCGGTCTGCGCCTGCCTGGTCGCGGCCGGCCAGGCGCAGGACCGCGAGGTGCGCACCGTCGAGGGCCTGGGCGGGGAGGACGGCGCCCTCGGCCCGGTCCAGCAGGCGTTCGTCGACGCCGGCGCCGTCCAGTGCGGCTTCTGCACGCCGGGCCTGCTGGTGCAGACCGACGCGCTGCTGGCCCGGGACCCGCAGCCCTCCGACGCGGACATCCGCGAGGCCCTGGCGGGCAACCTGTGCCGGTGCACCGGCTACGAGAAGATCATGGACGCGGTGCGGCTGGCCTCCGCCCGCACCGGCGCGGGCCGCCCGGCCGGCGGGGCGGTGACCGGGTGAACGCGCGGGCGCGGACCGGACGGCGGACCGTCCGGGGCGAGAAGAACCTCCAGCAGATCCGGCAGAGCGGCACGGACGGCATCGGCGGCTCGCCGCCCCGCCCGGACGGCGCGCTGAAGGCACGCGGCGAGTTCGCGTACTCCTCCGACCTGTGGCACGAGGACATGCTCTGGGGCACGACGCTGCGCTCACCCCACGCCCGGGCGAACATCCTGTCCGTCGACGTCTCCGAGGCGCTCGCCGTGCCCGGCGTCCACGCGGTGCTCACCCACGAGGACATCCCCGGCAGCACGCACTACGGGCTGGAGATCGCCGACCAGCCGGCCCTGGCGATCGACCGGGTCCGCCACCACGGCGAGGCGATCGCGCTGGTGGCCGCCGACCACCCGGAGACCGCCCGGCGCGCGGCGCGGAGGATCAAGGTCGCGTACGAGGTGCTGACCCCGATCGTCACCGAGGAGCAGTGCCTCGACCCGCAGACCCACGGCTACGTCCACGAGCCGCGGGAGTACCGGGCGCGCGCCCACGGCAACATCTGCCACGAGCAGCGGCTGGTCTCCGGCCTCGGCGTCACCGACGAGGTGCGGGCCATGGCGGACGTCGTGGTCCGCGGCAGCTACGAGGTCGGCATGCAGGACCAGGCCTTCCTCGGCCCGGAGTCCGGGCTGGCGGTGCCCGCCGAGGACGGCGGCGTCGACCTCTACATCGCCACCCAGTGGCTGCACGTGGACCGGCGGCAGATGGCGCCGGTGCTCGGACTGCCGGAGGAGAAGGTCCGGCTCACCCTGGCCGGCGTCGGCGGGGCGTTCGGCGGCCGCGAGGACCTCTCGATGCAGATCCACGCCTGCCTGCTGGCGCTGCGCACCGGCAGACCGGTCAAGATCGTCTACTCCCGGGACGAGTCGTTCTTCGGCCACGTCCACCGCCACCCGGCGCGGATGACCTACGAGCACGGCGCCACCCGGGACGGCAGGCTGGTGTACTCCGACGCCCGGATCGTGCTGGACGGCGGCGCGTACGCCTCCTCCTCACCCGCCGTGGTCGGCAACGCGGCCTCGCTGGGCAACGGCCCCTACGTGATCCCCCACGTGCGGATGCACGCCCTCGCGCTGTACAGCAACAACCCGCCCTGCGGGGCGATGCGCGGCTTCGGCGCGGTGCAGGCCGCGTTCGGCTACGAGAGCCAGATGGACCGGCTGGCCGCCGCGCTGGGCATGGACCCGGTCGCGTTCCGGCAGCTCAACGCCGTGCGGCAGGGCGACCGGATGCCCACCGGCCAGGAGATCGACGCGCCCGCGCCGGTCGCCGAACTGCTGCAGCGGGTCAAGGACATGCCGCTTCCGCCGCCGCTCGACCCGGGCCGGACGGACGGGCCGCGCGACCCGCACACGCCGGGCGGGCCGGACCTGCGGCAGCTGCCCGGGGCGCTGTCCAACACCACGCACGGCGAGGGCGTCGTACGCGGCGTCGGCTACTCGGTCGGCATCAAGAACGTCGGCTACTCCGAGGGCTTCGACGACCACTCCACCGCGCGGGTGCGGCTGGAGGTGATCGGCGGCGAGCCGGTCGCCCTGGTGCACACCGCGATGGCCGAGGTCGGCCAGGGCGGCGTCACCGTGCACGCCCAGATCGCCCGCACCGAGCTGGGCGTCGAACAGGTGACCATCCATCCGGCCACCACCGAGGTCGGCTCGGCCGGTTCGACCTCCGCCTCCCGGCAGACCTACATGACGGGCGGCGCGGTCAAGCTGGCCGCCGAGGCGGTCGCGCGGCAGCTGATCGAGCGGGGCCGGCGCCGCTACGGCTGGACCCTGAACGACCTCACGCTCGCCGGCGGCAGGGTCGTCTCCGCCTCGGCCGGGCCGCTGGTCCCCATCGCCGACCTGCTCGGCGACGAGCCGATCGACCTGACCCGCGAACACCACCACCGCCCCACGGCCCCGTTCGACCCGGAGACCGGGCAGGGCTTCGGCCACGTCCAGTACACCTTCTGCGCCAACCGCGCGGTGGTCGACGTGGACGTCGACCTGGGCCTGGTGAAGGTGGTCGAGCTGTCCGCCGTCCAGGACGTCGGCAGGGCGCTCAACCCGTCGGCGGTGGTCGGCCAGATCCAGGGCGGCTGCACCCAGGCGCTCGGGCTCGCGGTGATGGAGGAGATCGTCGTCCGGGACGGCGAGGTGCGCAACGCGTCCTTCACCGACTACCTGATCCCGACCATCCTGGACACCCCGCCGATCCCGGTGGAGATCCTCGAACTGCCCGACCCGAACGCCCCGTACGGGCTGCGCGGGGTCGGCGAGGCGTCGACCGTCTCGGCCACGCCGTCCATCGTGGCGGCCATCCGCGAGGCCACCGGGCTGGCGCTGAACCGGATCCCGGTCCGGCCGGAGCACCTGACCACCGAGCGGCCCGGGGTGGCGTAGGCCCGGGGCGGGCGCCGCAGGCCCGTGCCGGGGTGGTGCCGGGGTGGTGCCGGGGTGCCGCCGGGGTCGCGTCCGGGCCCACGGAGGCCCGCCCGACCGGGGACCGCCGCCGTGCGGGATCGTTCTCCCGTACGGCGGCGGGTTCCGGCGGGTGCCCCCCGGCGCCCGGCCGGCCTACCCTCGAAAGCACGAAGGAGCTCCCGTCATGCAGGACATCGCCGAGCAGCTGCTGGCCTGGCACGCGTCCGGCCGCCCCTTCGCCGTGGCCACGGTCGTCGGCGTCACCGGCAGCGCCCCGCGCGACCCGGGCGCGGCGCTCGCGGTCGACGCGGACGGCGAGGCCGTCGGCAGCGTCTCCGGCGGCTGCGTCGAGGGGGCCGTCTACGAGCTGTGCCGGGCCGCGATCGCCTCCGGCAGGCCGGTGCTGGAACGGTTCGGCTACAGCGACGAGGAGGCCTTCGCCGTCGGCCTGACCTGCGGCGGCGTCCTGGACGTCCTCGTCCAGCCGGTCGTCCCCGGCGCCGATCCGGCGCTCGACGCGGGCATCGCGCTCGCCGCCGCCGGCACCCCCGTGGCGCTCGCCCGGGTCGTCGCCGGACCGGCCGGGCTGCTCGGCGCCGCCCTCGCCGTCACCGCCGACACCCACCACGGCGCCCTCTCCCCCGCCCCCGCCGTGTCGACCGTGCTGGAGCGGGCCGCCGTCGCCGAGGCGCGCGCCATGCTCGACGCCGGGCGCACCGGCCGGCTCGTCCTCGGCCTCGACGGGCGCCCCTGCGACGAGCACGGCCGGGGCACCGTCACCCTGTTCGTCGAGTCGTACGTGCCGCCGCCCCGGATGCTGGTGTTCGGCGCGATCGACTTCGCCGCGGCGGTCGTGCGGATCGGCGCGTTCCTCGGCTACGACGTCACCGTCTGCGACGCCCGGCCCGTCTTCGCCACCGAACGGCGCTTCCCCGGGGCCGACCGGGTCGTCGTCGACTGGCCGCACCGCTACCTGGACTCCCAGCTGGACCAGCTGGACGGCCGCACGGTGCTCTGCGTGCTCACCCACGACGCCAGGTTCGACGTCCCGCTGCTGGAGCGCGCGCTGCGGCTGCCGCTCGGCTACGTCGGCGCGATGGGCTCGCGCCGCACCCACCGCGAGCGCGAGGCCGAACTGCGCGCGGCAGGTCTGACCGACGCCGAACTCGCCCGGCTGCACTCCCCCATCGGCCTCGACCTCGGCGCCCGCACCCCCGAGGAGACGGCGGTCTCGGTGGCCGCCGAGATCGTCGCCCACCGGCGCGGCGGCGGCTGTCTGCCGCTCAGCGCCGGGGACGGGCCGATCCACCGCGACCTCGCGGACCTGCCGGAGGACCCGCCGGAGGGCCTGCCGGAGGACCCGCCGGAGAACCTGCCGGGGGACCTGCCGACGTCCCGGCCGGCGGGCGGCGCGGGCGAGCGGCGGCCCGGCCCGGCGCGCGAGCCGCACGCCGCCTGAGCGGGCCGGCTCAGCTCACCACGTTGTAGGCCTCGCAGATCATCGGCGGCGCGGTCGCCATGCCCACCTCGCGGAGGATCGGCAGCAGGACCGCCGCGAAGTGCTCGAAGGCCTCCCGGGACTCCCAGACGTCGGTGACGTGCCAGCCCCCGTCGTCCGGCAGCGGACCGGCCGCGTGCAGCAGCAGACCGCGCACCGGCCAGTCCTCGGGCCTGCGCAGCCCCGTGCCGCCGGTCAGCCGGTCCACCGACTCCTCGTACTGCTCCCGGGTGACCCCGGGGAGGTCGAACACCACGATGATCGCCATGGGGCGGCTCCTGTTCCTGCCGACGGTCCGTAGCCGCTCGGTCGCCTCCCAGTGCAGCCCGCATCCGGCCGGGTCGGCCAACCCGGTACCGCCGAACGGGTGAAATTGCGGGCCCCGGGCGGCGGCGGGAGGCTGGAGGCGAGGACTCGCCCGAGCCCGGAGAGGGGCACCGCCATGCGCGCGTTGCTGGAGATCGAACTCGACACCGAGACGGCCAACCGGGCGGTGGCGGACGGCGCCGTCGCGGAGAGGTTCAACAAGATCATGGCCGACCTCAAGCCGGAGGCCGCCTATGCCTTCCCCCGCAACGGCCGGCGCTGCCAGATCATCGTGGTCGACGTCCCCGACGAGGCCGCCGTGGTCGCGATCTGCGAACCCTTCTGGCTGGAGTTCAACGCCCACGTCGACCTGCACATCTGCATGGACCCGGAGCAACTGGGCGAGGGCCTGCAGCGGCTGGGCCGCTGAGCCGGGCAGCTGAGCCGGCCTTGGGCCGGCCGCCGGACCGGGCCGCCGATCCGGCGCGCCGCCCCCGGCCGGGCGGGCCTCACCGCCGGCCGGGGACCACCGTCGGCCGGTGCTAGTCGGAGACCGCCAGCTTCACGCCGAACCCGACCACCACCGCACCGGTCACCCGGTCCATCGCCCGGCGCGCCGCCGGGCGACGCAGCCAGCCGCGCAGTGCCCGGGCGAAGCCCACCAGCACCACCGACCAGAGCAGCCCCTCCACCACGTGCACGCCGGTCAGCGCCACCCCGGTGGCGAAGTGCGGCGCCCCCGCCGGGATGAACTGCGGCAGCACCGCCACGTAGAAGACGCCCACCTTGGGGTTGAGCAGGTTGGTCAGCAGGCCGCGCCGCAACCCGGACGCCAGACCGCCCACCGGCGCGGTGTCCTCGTCCGCCGCGGGCTCCTGCTCCCCGCCGTCCTTGGCGCGGGCGCGGAGCATGCCGATCCCCATCCACACCAGGTAGGCGGCGCCCGCCCAGCGCAGCACCTCGTAGCCGACCCGCGAGGCGGTGAGCAGCGCCGTCACACCGGCCGAGGTGAGCGTCCCCCAGAGCAGCGTGCCGGCCTGGATGCCGAGCACCACGCCCCAGGCCTGCCGCCGATGGCCGAGCGCCGAGGTCCGCAGGATCAGGGCGGTGTCCAGCCCCGGGGTGAGCGTCAGCAGCCCTACGACAAGGGCGAAGGACCAGAGGGCAGTCGTCATCTCCATGGCTCTTCATCGTACAAGGGCACCGATCGTCGGCCGGACCGGTTTTCGACCTGCGATTCCTCCTGGAGGGGTCGAGGTATGGCCTGGTCAGACGGCCAGGTGCGGCCTGGTCAGGCGGCCAGCCGCCGCACCCGCTCGGCGACCCGGCGGCCCTCCTGCTCGGTCGGGTCGTACGCCACCCGCTGCCCCTCGGTCAGCGTCCGGTCACCGCCGCCGGCCGTCAGGATCGAGTCGAAGTACACGTACAGCGGCGGGCCGTCGTCGTCGGGGGCGATCAGGCCGTACCCGTGGTCGGCGTGGTAGGACTGCACGGTGCCGGTGGCCATCGGGTCTCCTCGGGTCCGGTGCTGGGCGCGCGGGCCCCAGCTTTCCCCCCGGCCCTCCATGATCGGTGCTGGACCGGCCGGCCGCGCGTTCCGGCCCCGGACGGAAGGACGGTCGGCCGATGCGCACGGCCCGGGCGATCTCGCTGCTCCTGCTGCTCCAGGCCCGCCGCAGCATGACCGGCGCCGAACTCGCCGCCGAACTGGAGGTCTCCGAGCGCACCGTGCAGCGCGACGTGCTGGCGCTGGCCGAGGCCGGCGTGCCGGTGTACGCCGACCGGGGGCGGGCCGGCGGCTACCGGCTGCTCGACGGCTACCGCACCCGGCTGACCGGCCTCGACCGGGCCGAGGCGGAGGTGCTGCTGCTGGCCGGCCTGCCCGGGCCGCTCGGCGACATGGGCCTCGCCGACCCGGCCCTGGCCGCCCGGCTCAAGGTGGCCGGCGAACTCGGCGAGGCCCCCGCCGCCGGGGCCCGGCGGTTCCACCTGGACGCGCCCGGGTGGTTCCGCGACGCGCCCGCGCCGCCGCTGCTGGCCGAGGTCGCGCGGGCGGTGTGGGGCGGGCGGCTGCTGCGGGTGCGGTACCGGCGGCGCCCCGGCGCGGCCGAAGCGCCGGCTTCGGGGTCCGCCGCGGGGTCCGCCGCGGGGTCCGTTGCGGGGCCCGTCGCGGCCCCGGAGCCGGTGGAGCGGGTGCTGCGGCCGTACGGGCTGGTGCTGAAGGCGGGCGCCTGGTACCTGGTCGCCCGGCCGGACGGTGATGCCGGTGCCGACGCCCACCGGGTGTACCGGGTCGACCGGCTGGCCGCCGCCGAGCCGCTGGCCGACCGGCCGTTCGAGCGCGACGAGGCCTTCGACCTCGCCGCGTTCTGGGACGCCAAGGCCGCCGGGTTCGCCCGCTCACTGCTGCGGGAGCGGGTGACCGTCCGGCTCAGCCCGCACGGCCTCGACCGGCTGCCGCACCTGCTCGACCCGGTCGCCGTCCAGGAGGCGCTGGCCACCGCCGCCCGGCCGGACGAGCACGGCCGGGTGACCGTCCGACTGCCCGTGGAGTCCCTGGACGTCGGCTACGAGGACCTGCTGCGGCTCGGACCGGAGGCCGAGGTGCTCGAACCGCCGGCGCTGCGGCGGCGGCTGGCCGAGGCGGCGGCCCGCGCCGCCGCCCTCTACGCCCCGCCTCAGCGGTAGCCGGCCGGATCGACCGGACCGTCCGCCGCCTCCACGTCCACCAGGTAGCGGAAGGCGTCCGGCCGGCTCCCGTCCAGATCGGTGAAGCCGTACTCCAGGGCCAGCCCGCCGCTGGACAGCGAGGCGCCGTTGAACCGCGCCAGCTCCGGGTCGGCCGCCAGCGCCACCACCGCCCGCCCCACGTACGCCGGGGACTCCGAGATGCCGAACTGCGGCTCGGCCGCCGTCGCCTCGCGCCAGGTCGCCTCGGTGACGCCGAAGTGCTCCAGCATCATCTCCGAACGCATCCACCCCGGCGTCAGCGCCAGCGCCGTCGCCCCGCGCGGGCCCAGCTCGTGTGCCAGCGCGAAGGCCATCCGCAGCACGGCCGCCTTGGCGACGTCGTAGAAGAAGGAGTTCCGGTAGCGGGTGGCGTTGTACTCGGCGGTACCGTCCGTCATCTCCACCACCAGCCCGCCCGGACGGCGCAGCAGCAGGGGCAGCAGGTGGTGGCTGGTGATCGCGTGGGTCTCGACCGCCAGGCGCAGCAGCCGCAGCCCCTTGTCGAGGTCGTGCTCCCAGACCGGGCTGTCCCAGGCGAACAGCTGCTCGCCGCCCCAGATGTCGTTCACCAGGATGTCCAGCCCGCCCTGCTCCGCCTCGACCCGGGCCGCCACCGCCGCCACCTCGGCCGGCACCAGGTGGTCGGCGCGCACCGCGATCCCGTGCCCGCCGGCCGCCGTCACCAGCTCCGCCGTCTCCTCCAGGGTCTCCGGGCGCCCGTACTCGCCCCGGTGCCCCTCGGCGCTGCGCCCCGTCCCGTACACCGTCGCCCCGGCGGCCCCCAGCGCCACCGCGATTCCCCGCCCGGCCCCGCGGGTGGCTCCCGCCACCAGTGCGACCCTGCCCTTCAGCGGCTGCTCCGTCATTCCTCGCCCTTCCTCACGGCCCATGGTGTCTCCATCCGTCACCACCGATGCTCCCCCGGAATCCCGACACCTCCTGTCGGGATTCCGGCCGAACCGGTGACCGGCACCGTCGCGGTGGCGGTGGCGGTGACGGTGGTGGTCCAGGGCGTCGCGGTGGCGGTCGGGGCGTCGCGGTGGCGGCGCTCGGCCGGCGGGCGGTGCGGGCCGTCCGCTCAGGTGACGTCGAGGCGGGCGGCGAGGCGCAGGAGGCCGGGCGCGAGGCGGCTGAGGAGGCGGGCGGCCTTGGCCTCGGGGGTGACGGGGACGACGGGCCTGCCGGTGCGGACGGCGGCGAGGATCGCGGTGGCGACCTTCTCGGGCGGGAAGCCCCGGCGGGCGTAGAGGCGGGCGGCGCGGGCCTGCTTGGCGGCCTGTTCGTCGGCGGTGGTGGCGGAGAAGGTGGAGGTGCGGGTGATGTTGGTGTTGACGATGCCGGGGCAGATGGTGGAGACGCCGATGCCGTGCTCGGCGAGTTCGGCGCGCAGGCAGTCGGAGAGCATGAAGACCGCGGCCTTGCTGGTGGCGTAGGCGGTCAGCGCCTTGGACGGCAGGTAGGCGGCGGCGGAGGAGAGGTTGACGATGTGTCCGCCCCCGCCGCGCTCGGCCATCAGGGCCCCGAAGGCGCGGCAGCCGTGGATGACGCCCCAGAGGTTGACGTCCAGGACCCGCCGCCACTCCTTCTCGGTGGTCTCCAGGAAGGTGCCGGAGTGGCCGATGCCGGCGTTGTTGACGACCACGTCCGGCACGCCGTGCTCGGCGGCCACCTGCTGGGCGAAGGCGTCGACGGCGGCGCCGTCGCTGACGTCGACCCAGTAGGCGTGCGCGGGCGGGCCGATCAGGCCGGCGAGCTCGGCGGTGCGGCGGGCCGCGTCGAGGTCGAGGTCGCAGACCACCACCCGGGCGCCCTCCTCGGCGAAGGCCAGCGCGGTGGCCCGGCCGATGCCGCTGCCGCCGCCGGTGACGACGACCAGTCGGCCGTCGTCGGGCCGGGCCGCGCCGGCGGGCGCCGTCTCCCCGGCCTCGGTGCGGGCGACGTGTGCGCGGACCAGTGCGGCCACGGTGGTTCCCTTCTCCAGCAGCGCGGACCAGTGGGTGGCGCGCAGGGTGCGGCGGGTCAGCCTGGGCACCCAGCGCTCCAGGCCCTCGGAGAGGAAGCCGCCGACGTAGTGGTCCTCGGTGAGGGTGATCAGCTGGACCGGCACCTCGGTGGGCCGTTCGCGCGGGTGGCGCAGGGCGGGGCGCATGTTGGCGCGGTAGAGCTCGATGCCGCGCACCGCGTCGCGCCGCAGGGTCGGCTGCGGGTGGCCGGGGCGCGGGGTGACGCCCTCCAGGTCGCGCAGCACCCGGGGCCAGGCGCGGGCGAGGCCCAGCCGCCAGACGCCGGGAGCGAGGAAGGGCAGGTGGAAGGCGGTGATGTACCAGGAGTGGGCGCCCTGGGCGAGCAGCTGCCTCAGGTGGCGCGGGGTGGGGCGGCGCAGGCGCTCGCGCAGCCAGAAGCCGGTGTGGTCGAGGCAGGGCCCGGACATCGTGGTGTAGGAGGCGAGGCGGAGTTCCGCACCGGGGGCGGTGACGGCCTCCCAGGACTGCAGCGAGCCCCAGTCGTGGGCGACGACGTGCACCGGGCGGTCGGGGCTGACGGCGTCGGCGACGGCGAACAGGTCGGCGGCGAGCTGCTCCAGGCGGTAGCCGGAGCGGTCGGCGGGGACGCCGGAGGCGCCGGCGCCGCGCACGTCGTAGCGGACCACGTGGTGGTCGCGGGCGAGGTCGGCGGCGACGTCGTCCCAGACGGCGTGGGTGTCGGGGTAGCCGTGGACCAGCAGGACGGTGGGCGCGGACGGGTCGCCCTGCTCGAAGACGGCGAGCGGCAGGCCCCCGGAGTGGACCGTGCGGCGGCGGGTGGGGGTGCTCATCGGGCGGCTCCCTCGGGGGCGGTGGCGGCGGGCGGTGTGGTGGCGTCCGGCGTGGCGGGGGGCGGCGTGGCGGCGTCCGCCATGGTGGCGGCAGTATCCCAGCGGCGGACGTGCGGAAGGTCGTCGTCCAGCCAGTAGGCGTCGTCCTCCGTCACCACCAGCAGCTCCTCGAACTTGATGCCGGTCTCGCGGAACCCGATGTGCGGCTCCACCGCCCACAGGCCCGGCGTGGGCGCGTGCCGGGAGGAGCGGCCGTCCGCCCAGAGCGGGGAGCGGCCGTGCAGGCGCTCGCTGATGAGTTCGCGCCCGAGCGTCTGGAGGGTGCGCACGCCGAAGCCGAAGAGGTTCACCCCGGCCGGGCCGCGGGCCGTCGTCCGGGTGACCTGATGGCCGATCACCCGGCCCGGGTAGACCCGGTGGCGGTTGTCGTAGCCGTGCGCCTCGATCTGCGCGTCGACGGCCGCGTACACCTCGGCGAGCGGCTTGCGGGCGCGGACCTCGGCGAGGATCAGCTCGCGGTAGACCCGGAGGTCGGCGGCGAGGCGGTCCCAGACGCGGTTCTCACCGACCTTGCCGCCGTAGCCGATGTCGGCGGTGTAGCCGTCGACGACGGGCGCGCAGTCCAGCACGTAGGGCATGCCCTCCTCCAGGCGGCGGTTTCCGGCGAAGAACTGCAGCGGGGTGTGGAAGTGGCGGAAGGCCGTCCGGTCGCCGAACCAGGCGAAGGGGACGTGGAAGAAGTCCTGCACGCCGGCGGCGACCAGGCGGCGGCGCAGCTCGGCGGTGGCCTGGCGTTCGGTGACCCCGGGTTCGATCCAGGCGGCGACCTGCTCGGCGCAGTCGTAGGCGAGCCGCTGGGTCTCCCGGAAGCGGGCGAGGTCGCGCTCGGTGAACGGGAAGGCGGGGGTGCGCGGCACGGCGAGGCTCCTTCTGGGGGGTGGGGGTCCGGGCGCTGGGGGCTGCGGTCCGGCGTCCGGCGTCCGGCGTCCGGCGTCCTGCGTCCTGCGTCCTGCGACTGTGGGCGCTACAGGTCGAGGACGAGGGTCTCGCCCCCGGCGGCGCGGGAGACGCAGGGCAGCAGGGCTCCGGCGGCGCGCTGGTCGGGGGTGAGGCGGCGGTCGCGGTGGTCGGGGGCGCCGGCCAGCAGGCGGACCTCGCAGGTGCCGCAGAAGCCCTGCTTGCAGGAGTAGGCGAGATCGGGGCGGGCCTCGCGGAGCACGTCCAGGGCGGAGCGGTCGGCGGGGACCGCCAGGTCGGGGCCGTCGGCACCGAGGCGGACGGTGAACGGCTCGCCGTCGGTGACCGGGGCGGCGCCGAAGCGTTCGAAGTGCAGGGCGGAGGCGGGCGAGGCGTCGAGGGCCCGCTGCACGGCGGCGAGCATCGGGGCCGGGCCGCAGCAGTAGACGGCGGCACCGCGCGGGGCGTGGGCGAGCAGTTCGGCGCCGGTGGGCGGGCCGCCGTGCTCGTCGTCGGTGCGCGACCGGACCCGGCGCGGGTCGAGGGCGCTCAGCTCGGCGGCGAAGGGAAGGGTGTCGGCGCTGCGGCCGGTGTGGACCAACTGCCAGTCCAGGCCGAGTCGCTGGGCCTCGCGGGCCATCGGGAGCAGCGGGGTCACCCCGATGCCGCCGGCCAGCAGCAGGACGGCCGGTTCGGCGCAGAAGGCGAAGCCGTTGCGCGGGCGGCGGGCGGTGAGCCGGGTCCCGGGGTGGAGGGTGTCGTGCACCTCGACCGAGCCGCCGCCCCCGTCGGAGAGGCGGCGCACGGCGATCCGGTAGCCGGACCGGTCGGCGGGGTCGCCGCAGAGGGAGTAGTGGCGTTCGCGGCCGGAGGGGAGGGTGAGGCGCAGGTGGGCGCCGGGCTGCCAGCCCGGGAGGAGGCCGCCGGAGGGGTCGGCGAGGGTCAGTTCGACGGCGTCGGCGGCGACGTCGCGGCGCCCGGTGACGACCAGTTGGAGCACCGGGGTGGGGCGGCCGGGCGGACGCCGGGGGTTGCGGCGCAGCAGCGGACCGCCGAGGGCCGGGCTGTAGCGGTCGCCGAACGCGGTGAGGAAGCGGAGGAAGGTGTCGGCGCGCGGTCGGCCGTAGAGGTCGGGGGGCGGGGTGCGCAGGTCCATCCGGCGGGGTCCTTGGGGGCTCGGGTCCTGGTGGGGAGGGCGGCTGACAATTGACAGCTGACAGATTTCAGATGACGGATAACAGATGACAGATAACGTCAGCTGTCATCTGTCAGCCGTTCTCCGCGGGCTGCCGGCCGTCGGGTGTCCGGCTCCGGCGGCTGGCGGTCGACAGTCGGCGGTCAGCGGCCGGCGGCCAGCCGGTCAGCGGCCCGCCGCGGCGCGGGCGGCCGGGGAGGTCGCGAGGTAGCCGAGGGCCTGGCTGGAGGAACCCTCCTGGGTGGGGTGGTAGCCGGGGCGCAGGTAGCGCAGCCCGGAGCGGAGCGACCCGACCGGGTCGGGCAGCAGTCCGCGCCGGGCGATCCGGCCGGCCTCGCGCCAGGTGGGCTTGAGCCGGCCGTCGAGGGTGGGGTCGGCGGCGAGCATGAAGCGGGCACCGCGTACCCAGAGGTGGACCAGCAGGGGTCCGGAGACCAGCATCCCGCGGATCCGGCGCGCGTAGCCGGGGTCGAGGTGCACCATCAGGTCGAAGGCGACGCTGCGGTGCTCCACCTCCTCGGCGCCGTGCCAGCGCAGCAGGTCGAGCATGGTCGGGTCGGCCTTGGCGCGGTCCAGGCCCGGGGAGTTGAGCGCCCAGTTGCCGAGGAAGGCGGTGAAGTGCTCGATCGCCGCGACGAAGGCCACCCGCTCGATGACGTTCTCGCGCCGGCGGGCGGCGGACAGGCCGGGCTTGTCGCCGAGGACGCGCTGGAACAGCCAGGCGATCTGGCGCACGTAGGGGCGCGGGTCGAGGCCCTGGCCGAGCAGGTGGTCGAGGACCTCCTGGTGCGCCTCGGCGTGGATGGCCTCCTGGCCGATGAACCCCATGACCTCCTCGCGGAGTTGCTCGTCACGGACCATCGGCAGGGCCTCCTTGAAGACCTTGACGAACCAGCGCTCGCCCTCGGGCAGGAGCAGGTGCAGGACGTTGATGATGTGGGTGGCCACCGGCTCGTCGGGGATCCAGTGCAGCGGCAGCCCGGCCCAGTCGAAGCGGACGTCGCGGGGTTCCAGGACGAGGCCCTCGTGCACCCGGGCGGCGGGCTCGGCGAGGGCGGGAACGGGGGTGGGGCTGGGCATGGGAGGGCCCTCCTGACCTGCGGGTGGCGGCTCGACCCGGCACAACGTACTCGCGAGTAGGACTTGCCACAAGGGTTTCGACAGCCCTTATCGACATCGAGTCTAATAAGTGATGCGCGGCACGGGGCCCCGTCGGCGGCCCGGGCAGCAAGCCCCGGAACCGCCCCAGGAAACGCGAAGACCCCGCCGGAGCGGGGTCCCTGGGCGTACGCGGTCCGGGTCAGACCGCCATCGCGAGCATCAGCGGCGCGGCCCGGGCTGCGAGCAGTTCGGCCGCCGCCTTCAGCCGGTGCACGTTGTCGACCGGCATCGAGGTGGCCAGGCAGCCGACCGTGCTGCCGGCGGTCACCGGCACGGCCGCGCAGACCGTGCCGAGGGCGTACTCCTGGATGTCCAGCACCGGCACGGTGGCGGGCTGGCGCTCCAGGCGGTGCATCAGCTGGTCGGCGTCGGTGACCGTCCGCGAGGTGAGCCGGGCCACCGGGTGGCGGGACAGGTGGTCCCGGCGGGCGTCGTGGTCGAGCTGGCTGAGCAGGCACTTGCCGATCGCGCTGGCGTGCGCGGTGGCCCGGAAGTCCACCCACTCCTGCACCGCCGGCGCGCCCTCCGACGACGAGACCGCCTCGACCGACAGCTCGCCGTCCTGGTACCGGCTGAAGTACACCGCGGCACCCAACTCGTCGCGCAGCTCAGCGAGTTTGCTGTCCAGCCGGGCGCGGACCAGCTGCTCGCGGTTGTGCTGGCCGAGCAGCGCGAAGGTGCCGCCGAGCACCCAACCGCCGTCCTGACAGGACAGGTAGCCCTCGATCTCCAGGATCTCCGCCAGTCGGCGAACCGTCGGCAGCCCCAGGGAGGTCTCCCTCGCCAGGGTGACCAGGGTGGCACCGCCGGGGTGCCGGTCGACCGCCTCCAGCAGTCTGAGGGCGTGCTGCAGGGAGGTGAACGAACCGGGCACGCCCTGCTCCGGTACGGCGTGACGGCCCGGGGCTGGTGTCGACATGTCGTCCCCTTCCGATGTCCCCCCGCGGCGTGACCGGCGGGTAGGGTCCAGCCTATCGACCGCCGGACGCCGCCATCGCCTCCTCCCGGGATATTCGGGCCGACCCGGTGGAACACTTGACTGGCATATGCCTCACCGCGCCCCCTCGTACCCCCTTGCGACCGGGTGGCCGTTCGGCCGGGTACCGGCTCCCGGCCGCAGCGGGCGGTGACGCCCGGTCAGCGCCCGTCGGCCTCCCGGAGTTCGGCGACGGCGGCCGCCAGGCGGGCACCGCACTCCTCGTCGGCGGCACGGAAGTGGGCGAGGTTCGGCTCGACGACGTCGTCCCGGCCCACCTGGGCCAGTGAAGCCGCCAGGTTGGCGATCAGCCGGTCCCGCTCGGCCCGCGACATCAGCCGGTCGAGCTCGCCGGCCTGGAAGAAGTCGTCGTCCTTGGCGTGCGCCGGGGTGGCGTGGGTCCCCGTCCAGCCGGTCAGTCCGGTCGGGGCGGCGAGCGCCGCGTCCGTCTGGACCGGGCCGTCGTAGGAGTTGGGCTCGTAGTTCCTCGCGCGCCCGGCGGCGTTGCGCGCGCTGTACCCGTCCCGGCCGTAGTTGGCCGCGAGGTGGCGCGCGGGGCGTTGACCGGCAGCTGGGTGTGGTTGACGCCGAGGCGGTAGCGCTGGGCGTCCGCGTAGGCGAACAGGCGGCCCTGGAGCATCTTGTCGGGGGACGGGCCGATGCCGGGCACGAAGTTGTTCGGGGAGAACGCCGCCTGCTCGACCTCGGCGAAGACGTTCTCCGGGTTGCGGTTGAGCACCAGGCGGCCGACCTTGACCAGCGGGTAGTCGGCATGCGGCCACACCTTGGTGAGGCCGAAGGGGTTGAAGCGGTAGTCGGCGGCCTCGGCGACCGGCATCAGCTGCACGTGGAGCGTCCAGGGCGCGTACGGCCCGCCGCTTCCGCCTCGCCGGCCGGGCCCTCGCCGCCCCCGGCCGGGCGATCCGCACCCGGTCGCCGGGCTGGCCGCGCCGGCGCCGGGGCTCGCGGCCCTCGCCCATGTCGGGGGCGCGACCGGGAGCGTCCAGGCGGTTCAAGTGGGGCGAGTGGTGCGAGCGGTATGCGTGGTTCGGGCCGTCCGGGCCGTCCGGGCCCTCCAGGTCATCCGGGCCGTACAGGCCACCGGGGCTATGCGGGCCGCCCGGGTCGCACTGGTCGTGCGGGCGGCTCAGGGAGCGAAGGCGGCCGAACCCGGCCGGACGAGCTGGACGCCGAAGGGCTCGCCGGCGACGTCCACCACCCGGCCGCGCAGCCAGGTGGTGCGCACGACACCGGTGAGCGTGCGGCCCGCGTACGGGGTGACCGGGTTGCGGTGGTTCAACTCGGCTGCCTGGACAGCGAATTCGCTGTCCGGGTCGAAGGCGACCAGGTCGGCGTCCCGGCCGACCGCGATGGCGCCCTTCCGCCCGTCCAGGCCGGCCAGCCAGGCCGGCCCCTCGGACATCCAGCCGACCACGTCGGCGAGGGTGTGGCCGCGCCGCCGGGCCTCGGTCCAGACCGCCGGCAGGCCCAGTTGGAGGGAGGCGATGCCGCCCCAGGCCGCCGCGAAGTCGCCGCTGCCACCGTGCCCGGGCAGCAGTTTGAGATCGGGGGTGGACGGCGAGTGGTCGGAGACCACGGCCGCGAACTCCCCCGCCGCCAGGGCCGCCCAGAGCGCGTCGCGGTTGTCCTCGTCGCGGATCGGCGGGCAGCACTTGAAGGCGGTGTCGCCGTCCGGTATCCGCTCGGCGGCCAGGGTCAGGTAGTGCGGGCAGGTCTCGGCGGTCACCTCGACGCCCTCCTCGCGGGCCCGGCGCAGCAGCGGCAGCACCGTCGCCGAGGAGACGTGCAGGACGTGCGTCCGGGCACCGGTGCGGCGGGCCGCCTCCAGCAGCCGGGCGACGGCGGCGGTCTCCGCAGCGGCGGGGCGGGAGGCGAGGAAGTCCCGGTAGCGGACGCCGGGTTGCTGCGGTGCGGCGGCCAGCACCGCCGGGTCCTCGGCGTGGACGATGGCCAGCGCGCCGAGCCGGGCCTGCTCGGCGAGCGCGGCCTCCAGTCCGTCCGCCTCCAGGTGCGGGAACTCGTCGACGCCGCTCGGCGCGAGGAAGGACTTGAAGCCGAACACGCCGGCGCGGTGCAGGGATTCGAGGTCGGCGAGGTTGTCGGGGACGGCGCCGCCCCAGAAGCCGACGTCCACCCAGGCCTGACCCTCGGCGGCCTTGCGCTTGGCCTCCAGTCCGGCGGGCGTCGTGGTGGGGGGCACCGAGTTGAGCGGCATGTCGACCACGGTGGTGACGCCGCCCGCCGCGGCGGCCCTCGTGGCGGTCGCGAAGCCCTCCCAGGCGGTGCGGCCGGGCTCGTTGACGTGCACGTGGGTGTCGACCAGGCCGGGCAGCAGGGCGGTGGCACCGAGGTCGGTCACCCGGGTGCCGTCGACCGGGAGGGAGCCGTGCGCGGCGATGCGCGTGATCCTCCCGTCCTGGACCAGCACGTCCGCGGGGCGCTCGCCGTCCGGCAGGACCACCCGGCGGGAGCGGATCACCGCGGTCTCGCCGAAGGGCATGGGGGACCTCCGAAGCCTGGTCGAGGGTGGGGTGGGTCGAAGGACGGCCCGGAGCCTAGGCCCGCCTTCAACAAAACGTCAATGGAGCTTCCGGAGAGGGTCCGCCGGGCCGGCCGGCACGGCCCTGGGTCGTCAGCGGCGCAGGAAGGCCGCCGCCAGCCGCTCCCCCGCGACCTCGGCCAGCTCTCCGGCCCTGGTCAGGCCCTCGGCGGGACTCTCGCCCAACTCGCTGAGCGCATAGGCGGCGACGAAGCCGGCCGCCCGCCACTCGCGCTCGGATAGCTCCACCCGTCCCGCGACGGCCGCCACCCGGACCCCCGCCCTGGCGGCCGCTGCGGCAACGCCGGCGGGGGCCTTGCCGTGGAGCGTCTGGGCGTCCAGGCAGCCCTCGCCGGTGACGACGAGGCTCGCCCCGCGCACCGCCTCGTCGAAGCCCAGCAGGTCGAGCAGGAGTTCGATGCCCGGTCGCATGGCGGCCCCCAGCAGGGCCAGCGCGGCGAAGCCGACCCCGCCGGCCGCCCCGGCGCCGGGGGCGTCGCGGACGTCCCGGCCCACGGTGGAGCCGACCAGGTCGGCGAACCGGGCCAGGCCCTCCTCCAGCACCACCAGGTCGTCTCCGCTCGCGCCCTTCTGCGGGCCGTAGACGGCGGCGGCGCCGCGCGGGCCG
Organism: Kitasatospora sp. NPDC057692; assembly: GCF_042799475.1. Lineage (NCBI taxonomy): Bacteria > Bacillati > Actinomycetota > Actinomycetes > Kitasatosporales > Streptomycetaceae > Kitasatospora > Kitasatospora sp. NPDC057692. Next base: position 36,957 of record NZ_JBHVIV010000004.1, read on the forward strand.
AGCAGCGGGTTGTCGACATCGCAGGCCACGACCACCTCGACGCCCTCCAGAGTGCGGGCCAGCGGGCCGGGATCGATCCGCGCCAGGCGGCGCAACGCGGCACCTCCGGAGGCCAGTTCGGCGCCGTCTGCGTCGAGCAGGGACACCCCCAGCGCCTGGAGAAGGCCGGCCCCGCCGTCGGTGCCGGCGCTGCCGCCGAGGCCGAGCACGATCCGCCGGGCGCCCTGGCCGACCGCCCGGCCGATCAGCTGGCCGACCCCGTAGGAGCCGGCCGTCAGCGGGGCGACCCGGCCGCCGGGGAGTCGGGCCAGCCCGGCGGCCTGGGCGAGTTCGACCACGGCGGTGCCGCCGCGGACGGCGAACGCCGCGTCCACCGGCAGGCCGGTGGGGCCGGCCACCTTGGCGGGGACCCTGGCGAAGCCGGCCGCGAGGGCGGCGGCCAGGGTGCCCTCACCGCCGTCGGCGACGGGCAGTTCGCGCACCTCGGTGCCCGGCGCGGCACGGCGGATGCCCGCGGCGATCCGGGCGGCAGCCTCGGCGCCCTCCAGGGCGCCCTTGAACTTGTCGGGAGCTACGACCACATGGCCCTGGCGGGGGGTGGCGGGCATGGCGTGGGCCTCACTTCCGGGCTGGGCTGGCGATGGTTCGTCAAGCATGGGGCCCGGCGGTTCCGGCAGCCCCGGCGGTCGGCTCCCGACGGCCGACGAATGACAACTGACAGCTGACAGATTTCAGCTGACAGATAGCAGATGACAGATTTTGTCAGCTGTCATTCCACCCGCCTCCCGGTGGCGCGGGCACGACCGGACAGGTACACGCCACCGGGAGGAGCTCTGGGGCCGGAACGGCTACTTCACCTCGCGGCCGGAGAGCCGCTCGACGCCGCGCAGCAGCGCCGAGTGGTCGAGCGAGCCGTCCCCGTTGGCCCGGGCCGAGGCGACCAGCTGCGCGACGACCGCGCCGACCGGCAGCGCGGCACCGACGGCCCGGGCCGCGTCGGTGACGATGCCCATGTCCTTGTGGTGCAGATCGATCCGGAAGCCGGGGGCGAACGCGCGGTCCAGCATGTTGGCCTTCTTGCGGTTCAGCACCGTCGACCCGGCCAGGCCGCCGCCGAGCACGTCCAGCGCGGCGCCGAGGTCGACGCCGGCGTTCTCCAGGAACACCACGGCCTCGGCGAGCACCTGGATGTTGGTCGCCACGATCAGCTGGTTGGCGGCCTTGACGGTCTGTCCGGCGCCGGTCGGACCGACGTGGACGACCGTGGTGCCGAGCGCGTCGAACAGCGGCCTGGCCTCGGCGAAGTCCGCCACCGAGCCGCCGACCATGATGGACAGTACGGCCTCGACCGCGCCCGCCTCGCCACCGGAGACCGGGGCGTCGAGGGTGCGGACGCCCTTCGCCCGAGCGGCCTCCTCGACCCTGATCGAGGTCTGCGGGGTGATGCTCGACATGTCGATGACGAGCGCGCCGGGCCGGACGTTCTCCAGGACGCCCCCCTCGCCCAGGATCACCTGTTCGACCTGCGGGTCGGCCGGAACCATGGTGATCACGACCTCGGCCTCCCGCACCGCCTCGGCGATGTCCGCGGCACCGTGGCCGCCGACCGCGACCAGGGCGTCGATCGGCGACCGGGTGCGGTTGTACCCGGTGACGTGGTGACCGGCCTTGACCAGGTTGGCGGCCATCGGGCCGCCCATGATGCCGAGGCCGATGAAGGCGATCTTGCGGCTCATCGCGTCGTTCCTTCTGTCCGTGTCCGTGCGTGCGGGGGTGGGATCACCGGGCGGCCGCGCGGTACTCGCGCGGGAGCCACCCGAAGCTGTCGGCACTGACGCCCGTGGACGGCCGGTACTCCAGGCCGATCCGGCCGGTGTAGCCGGCGGCGGCGAGGCGGGCGAAGAGGTCGCCGAAGTCCAGCCCGCCGGTACCCGGCTCGCCCCGCCCGGGGGTGTCGGCGATCTGTACGTGGCCGATCCGGTCGGCGTGGGCGTCGATGACCGCCGCGAGGTCCTCGCCGTTGCGGGCCAGGTGGTAGAGGTCGCACAGGAACCTGGCGTTGCCGAGGCCGGTCGCGGCGTTGACCTTGTCCACCACGTCGACCGCGGCGGCCGCGGAGACCAGCGGGTAGTCCGGGGACTCCGGCCGGTTCAGCGCCTCGATCAGCAGGATCGCGCCGATCCCGTGGGCGGCCCGGGCAGCCAGCGCGAGGTTCTCCAGCGCGAGGGCGTCCTGCTCGGCCGGGTCGACGCCCTCGACCCGGTTGCCGTACAGCGCGTTGAGCGCGGGGGTGCCGAGCGAGGCGGCGAGCGCGGTGGCGACCGGCACATTGGTCCGGAAGCGCTCCCGCTCGGACGGCACCGAGACCGTGCCGCGGGCACCGCGACCCAGGTCGTCGAGGAGGTTGAGGCCGGTGAGGCGCACGCCGGCGTCGGCGAAGGCCCGGCGCAGCGCGTCCAGTTCGGACGCCGGCGGGTCGGGTTCCCCCCCGAAGGGCCACCACAGCTCGGCGGCGGTGAAGCCCGCGGCGGCCGCGGCGGCCGGGCGCTCCAGCAGCGGGAGTTCGCCGAACAGGATCGACAGGTTGACCGTGAAGCTGTGCCGGGCGGCGGCGCTCGGGTCGGCGGCCACGTCCATCACCTCGCATCTCTCTTCCGACTGCAACCAAACTTCCGCGATACGGAAGAATGATTCTGTCTTGTGGAAGCATGTCCGGACCGCCGAGCGACTGTCAAGGCATCTACAACAGATTGTTGAAGCGGAACGCCGCCACAACCGCCGATCGCTAGAGTGAGCGGGTGCGATTGATGGTGGAGTTCACAACAGAACCGTTCGAACTGGACACGTTCCCGCCGCACGCCGCGGCGGCCCGCCGGGCGGTCGACGAGGCCGGACTGGCCGTGGCGGTCGGCCCGTTCGGCACCGGCGCCGAGGGTGAGGCGGAGCAGGTCCTGGCCGCCGTCACCACACTGCTCCGGGAGAGCCTCGACGCCGGCGCGACCCGGATATCGGTCCAGGTCAGCGTCCTCGACGAGACCGAGGATGGCGGTAGCCCGTGACCGAGCAGCCGCAACACCCGCTCGCCGCGGCACTCAAGCCGCTACTGGACGCGATCGGCGCAACGCCCGTCCCGGTGGACGAGGCGAAGCCCGAGGACGTCGTCCTGGAGTGGGAGGGCGAACGCGCACTGGCCGTCCGCCTGCCGCACCTCAGCAGCGCCCTGGACCGCTTGCTGGCCGAGATGACCCGCCAGTTCGACGGCCGCCCCCTGGCCGAGCTGGACCGCTCCGAGAAGCAGCGCGTGGTCGCACTCCTTGAGGAGCGCGGCGCCTTCACCGTCCGCCACGGCGTGGAAACCGTCGCCACAGCACTCGGCGTCAGCCGCTTCACCGTGTACAACTACCTCAACCGCCAGGACGGCTCACCTGGCACAACCTCCAAATAGGCCAGAGCACTTATGAAGGCCGGTGCGTCCGCACGCACCGGCCTTTCCGCATCTTCACACGCGCCCCAGGTCACCAGGAGCCCCGTAAGCACTATGGCCGGCCGGGCCTGTTCCTTGATCATTGAGGCACACGCCCGCCCGCATACAAGCTCGTTATACCCCTCAGCAGCCCAAGTGGAGCGCGAGTCCGAGCAAGTGGGCGAGTCCCGGGGAGCGCCCGCGTCCACGGATCGACCCAGCCTTCCGTAACGATGAGTTCACACCTGACCCTGCGGTGGCTACAGACAGCGACCGCAGGTCTTTCGCGTCGCGCAACGGAGAGTCCTCGGTGAGACGCTGGAAGCGTGGGACGAGTAGCGCCGGGAGGTAGTTCATGTGGACTCCTAAATGGTTGAAAAAGCGCCGATCCGGCAAGCAAGCACAGAAACAGGGCCGGGACGCAACCAGGGAAATCGGACTTGACAGGATAGTCGTCAGGTTTCCGCAGTTAAACTCCCGGAAGCAGTGGTATCTCTTCGGGATCTTCGTTTTTACGGATGCCGTCATCGTCCTGCTGCTCTTCATATGGTGGAGCGCCATCAATCAGAACACAACCAGTGCTTGGCCCACCATTGTGATCGGCCTCGCAACCGGCCTCATAGCCGCAGCCCTCTTCGGCCTTGGCGATGCGATCATTGCCCGACGGGCTCACGACCAATACACGGAGGAGCTCGGGGATGCCACGCTGACAGTTCTCAACGAGCAGGTGCGGAGCGTTCGCGAAACACTTTACGCGTCCATCCAGGACATGGAAAATAAGTTCGAGCGAATGAGGAGCGACCTGGAGGAACTGAAGCTGGAGTCCAACCCTACCGTCGAGGCCCAAGAGATCGGACTCGTGAAGATCCTTCCTCAGAGTTCCGGTTCGACATACCACGACGTACTGAATCGCCTCATCCGGGGAACTCCCGAGCTGATACTAATCCTAAACTTCGACCCCAAGTGGATAATAGAGCACGCCAGTGCCTTCAGGAGCAGGCTTGCGGATCCCGCGAAAACTACAATCGTCTGCATCCCCGACCTGAGGGATTCCTCCGTCCTGCGAATCCTCAACGCGAAGCACGACATTCCCGCGGAGGAGCTCAATCGAAGGCAGATTTCAATCTTTACACGACTGGAGAACCTTAGGCCAGCAAAAGAATCGAACCGCCCCTTCACGATGCTGGGGCACATCCACCTCCACACATGCCAGGTCGCCCTGGGCACGACCCAGGCAATTGTAGAGCCATACTTCACCGTCCCGTCCGACGACCGATCCGCTCCAGCATTCTGGTATCGGGGGTCGACGGCGACAAAATATGTGAGGCGATTGCATGGCGACGCCCTAGACCTTATTGGCGCTTCTCAGAACATGAGCCAATGGTTCGAGCGGCAACTCCCGACGCCAAGTAAAACATCATAGAATTCACCATTCAAAGCTGCCGGTTTGAAGCACATGAGAGCCCTCCCCCTGCTTGAGCTTCGACAGCATCCCAGGCATCGAAATCCTCGCCCTCTACCCACGACTGTCACGATCAACCCCGAGCACCTGCACGGGATGGCAACTGACCGTAGCCGGGCGCCCCGGAGCGAGGGCCGACGCCTCACAGACCGCTCGTGCGCCTCGGCGCTCCAGGCCGTCGGACCGGACGCTTGCAGGACTCTTCTCCCGGAGGTGAACGCCAGGGAGGCGGGTCGGTACGCGGATCGGCGGGGGGCACTTGCGGCCCGGCGCCCGGGAACCGGTCGGCGGGCGGGGTCGAGCGGGAACGTCACCACCGGCAGTTCAACAAAGTGTTGACGACCCGGTCCCGCCGATCTAGCTTGTGCGGGTGGCACCACTCTCCAGGAGGTCCACTCGTGACCAACCGCCCCCACGCCCTTGAGGCCCTGGCGGCCGCCGACGCCGCCGGGCTGAGGGAGATCCTGCTGGACGTCTGCGCCAGCCCCGCCTGGGCCGATGCCGTCGCGGCGAGCCGTCCGTGGCGGGACCGCCGGGCCCTGCTCGACGCCAACGCCGAGGCCGTGGCGGCACTGTCCGCCGCCGACCTGCGCGACGCGATGGCCGGCCACCCCCCGATCGGCGCCCCCAAGGAGGGCGACCCCGCCTCCGAGCGGGAGCAGGCCGGAGTCCGCGGGGCCGACGAGGCCCTGCTCGACGAACTGCACCGGGCGAACGCGGCCTACGAGGCCAGGTTCGGTCATGTGTTCCTGATCTGCGCCACCGGGCGCAGCGCGGCCGGCATGCTCGCCGCGCTGCGCGAACGCCACCCCAACGACCCCGCCACCGAGGCGGAGGTCGTCCGGGGCGAACTGCGGAAGATCAACGACATCCGCATCACCCGTCTGCTCGACGGTGCCTGACTGCCCGTCACATCGGTGCACCGCCGGCTCACGCCAACCATCCGCACCACCTCTGCCATCAGTAAGGTCACCCCACTCATGACCGGCATCTCCACCCACGTGCTCGACACCAGCCTCGGCCGCCCGGCCGAGGGCGTCCCCGTCGAGCTCGCACTGCACACCGAGGGTGGCTGGCAGGTGCTCGGCACCTCCGCCACGGACTCCGACGGCCGCGTCAAGGACCTGCCGGCCGCGGAGGCGGGCTCGGTCGTCCGGCTGGTCTTCGACACCGCCGCGTACTTCGCGCGCACCGCCGAGGACCCGCCGTTCTTCCCCGAGGTCTCGATCGTCTTCACGGTCGCGCCCGAGCAGCACCACTACCACGTGCCGCTGCTGCTGAACCCGTTCGGCTACTCGGTCTACCGTGGAAGCTAGACCGATCGATTGACATGGGAGACACGTCATGGCCCACGTACTCGGTCAGAACCAGTACGGCAAGGCGGAGAACCGCATCGTCCGCGTCCGCCGCGACTCCACCCGCCACGAGATCAAGGACCTGAACGTCTCGGTCTCCCTCTCCGGTGACCTGGAGGACGTCCACCTCACCGGGTCCAACGCCAACTGCCTGCCCACCGACACCACCAAGAACACCGTGTTCGCCTTCGCCAAGGAGCACGGCATCGAGTCCGCCGAGGCCTTCGGCGTCCTGCTGGCCCGGCACTTCGTGGACGACACCGAGCGCGGCGTCATCCACCGGGCCCGGATCCGGATCGAGGAGTACGCCTGGGAGCGGATCCGCACGCCCGACAGCGGCGCCCGCTTCATCGGCTCCGAGGAGGTCGGCCACTCCTTCGTCCGCAGCGGCCAGGAGGTCCGCACCAGCGAGATCGTCTACGACGGCGAGTCCGTCCAGGTGGTGTCCGGCCTCAAGGACCTGGTCGTGCTGAACTCCACCAACTCGGAGTTCTGGGGCTACATCAAGGACAGGTACACCACCCTCCAGGAGGCCTACGACCGGATCCTCGCGACCCAGGTCACCGCCCGCTGGAAGTACGGCTACACCGGCCGCGGCGACGAGGCCCAGCCCCACTGGAACCGCTGCTGGACCCAGGTCAGGCGGCACCTGCTGGAGGCCTTCGCCGAGACCTACTCCTACTCGCTGCAGCAGACCCTGCACGCGATGGGCACCCGCGTCCTCAACCACCGCGCCGAGGTCGACGAGGTCCGCCTCGAACTCCCCAACAAGCACCACTTCCTGGTCGACCTGGAGCCGTTCGGGCTCACGAACGACAACGAGGTCTACTACGCCGCCGACCGGATGTACGGACTCATCGAGGGCACCGTGCACCGCGAGGGCGTCGTCCCGGTCATCCCGGTCGCCTGACCCGGGGACCCCCCGCCCCCGCACCGCCTGCTTCCGCACCTCGCACCACCTGCTTCTCCGCCCCCGCCCATCGGAGACCGTGCCCACCTCGCGGCGGCCGGCCCGGGGAGCCGGAGAACCCGCCCCGAGGGACCCCTGCACCGCCGTCCCGCCCTCGGGGGTCTCCAGCGTCACGGGCACGCCGGGAGCCGGGCACAAGAGGGGCTCGACCGCCGTCCTGCTCAACCTGCTCTTCCACCACCTCGGTGCCGCCCGCCGGACCGCCGCCGAGGCGCCGCCCGAGCCGACGGCGCCGACGGCGACAGCGACGGCGACGGCGACGGCGACAGCGACGGCGACGGCGACCCCGTCCTGACCCACCGGGCGGGCATGCGCCGCGTGCCCGCCCGGCCTCCCCCCTTGGAGTCACCATGGCAGTCCAGCCCCCGCCCGCCGACCGGCGGACCGTCGTCGAGAACGCGGCGATCGCCACCGTGGACGCCCACGACAACGAGTACGCCCGCGGCCATGTGGTCCTGCTCGGCAACCGGATCGAATCGGTCGGCGACGGCCCCGCCCCGACACGGCTGGACAACGTGGTACGCCGGATCGACGCCGAGGGCCACCTCGTCACCCCCGGCCTGGTCAACACCCACCACCACTTCTACCAGTGGATCACCCGCGGCCTCGCCCAGGACGACATCCTCTTCGACTGGCTGGTCGCCCTCTACCCGACCTGGGCGAGGATCGACGACCGGCTCGTGCACGCCGCCGCCCAGGGCTCCGCCGCCGCGCTGCTCAAGTCCGGCTGCACCACCGCCGCCGACCACCACTACGTCTTCCCCCGGCACGGCGGCGACATCCTCGGCGCCGAGATCGAGGCCGTGCGCGAACTCGGCCTGCGGTTCACCGCGCTGCGCGGCTCCATGGACCGCGGCGAGAAGGACGGCGGCCTGCCCCCGGACCACGCCGTCGAGCAGCTCGACGCCATCCTCACCGCCTCCGAGGAGGCCGTCGACCGCCACCACGACGCCTCCCCCGGCTCCATGCTGCAGATCGCCCTCGCGCCCTGCTCCCCGTTCTCCGTCTCCACCCGGCTGATGCGGGAGTCCGCCGAACTCGCCCGCCGCAAGGGCGTTCGGCTGCACACCCACGGCTCCGAGACGGCCGAGGAGGAGGCGTTCTGCCGGGAGCTGTTCGGCATGGGCCCCACCGACTACTTCGACTCGGTCGGCTGGCTCGGCGAGGACGTCTGGATGGCGCACTGCGTCCACATGAACGACTCCGACATCGCCAAGTTCGCCGAGACGGGCACCGGCGTCGCGCACTGCCCGTCCTCCAACGCCCGCCTGGCCGCCGGGATCGCGCGGGTGCCCGCCATGCTGGCGGCCGGCGTCCCGGTCGGCCTCGGCGTCGACGGCAGCGCCTCCAACGAGTCCGGCGAGCTCGGCACCGAACTGCGCACCGCCCTGCTGATCAACCGCCTGCACGGCTCGCCGCGCGCGCTCACCGCCCGCCGGGCACTGCGGCTGGGCACCATGGGCGGCGCCCGGGTGCTCGGACGGCAGGACGAGATCGGGTCGATCGAGGCCGGCAAGCTCGCCGACCTGGCGCTGTGGAAGGTCGACGGCCTGCTGCACTCCTCGATCGCCGACCCGGTCGCCGCGCTCACCTTCGGCGCGCTGCCGCCGCTGACCGTGCTGTTCGTCAACGGCAACGCCGTCGTCGAGGAGGGGCGGCTGACCACCGTGTCCGAGGACCGGATCGCGCTGGCCTGCGCCCGTGCCGCCAAGGACCTCGCCGCGAGGTCGATCTGACGCCCCGCCGCACGATTCGGGCCGGTGGCGGCGCCCACCCCCGTGGGGCGCCGCCACCGGCCCGGCTCACGGGGCCCCCGGCGCGGGCGGGCCCACCGGCCCCCGAACGGCCGGCCCCTGCACGGCCGCCGCCTGCACGACCGGCCCCCGGACGGCCGATCCCCGGACGGCGGGCAGCAGCGCAGGCCCGGCCAGGGCGAACAGGCCCGCCAGCACCACCCAGCCGACCGCCCCGTGGTCCACCGCCGTCAGGGTGACCACCAGCGGACCGATCACATGCGCGCCCGCCTGCCCGCTCAGGAACACCCCCTGGTACTCGCCGTGCGCCCGCGCGTCCGCCAGGTCCAGGCTGAGCGTCCAACCGCCCGCCGAGGTCAGCAGCTCGCCCAGACTGTGCACCAGCGCACCGGCCAGCAACGCCCCGGCCGCCGCCCACGCCGGGCCGAACTGCGCCGCCGCATAGCCCAGGCAGCCCGCCGCCAGCAGCAGCGCCCCGCGCGCACAGGCCCGCGCCGCCGAGGGGACGTCCGTCACGCCCCGGCTCGCCCGCACCTGGAACAGCACCACCAGCAGACAGTTGACGACGTTCACCGCCGCGACCGTGGCGGCCGGCGCCTCGGTGCCGAGCACCACCCAGAGCGGCAACCCCACGGTCAGTACCGCGAGTTGCAGCTCCAGGACGGCGTGCAGCGCGGTCACCAGCAGATAGCGGCGGTCGCGCAGTGCCGTCCGCCGGCCGACCTCGTCGACGGAATCGCGAACCCCCTTACCGGGCAGAGGGGTTGCGGGTTCGCGAAGCCCGGCCAGGAGCGCCGTCACGCCCATGAAGCTCGCCGCGTCCAGCACCAGCATCGTCACGTACCCGGCGTAGGAGTCCGCCTGCAGGGCGAGCGCCGCACCGAGCGAGCCGACCACCAGGCCCGCGTTCGCCACCGAGCGCAGCAGCGCCCGTGACCGCACCTGCCCCTCGGCCGGCAGCGCCCGCGCGATCAGCGCGCTGCGCACCGCCCCCGCCCCGCGCGACAGCACCGTCGCGGCGCAGGCCAGCGCCACGAACGCGGCGAAGGAGTGCGCGAAGGCGTAGCCGAGCAGCGCCACCGCCTCCAGCGGCCCGAGCAGGAGCAGCAGCCGCCTGCTCCCGACCCGGTCGGCGAGCCGCCCCATCGGCACCCCGGCGAACACCCCGCACACCCCGGCCACGGTGAGGCCGAGCGCCACCGAACCGGGCGTCAGACCGAGCGAGCGGGTGAAGAACAGCACGTTGACCGTGACGAAGAGCCCGTCGCCGACGGCATTCACCAGGCTCATCAGCACGAGCCGCCGCAGCAGCGGCTCGGCGGGCAGCAGGCGGCTGCCGGGGGCGCGCGCGGGCGCCCCCGCGGAGGTGGAGGAGGTCATGGCAGAAGCACACCGGGGTTCCCGGCCGGGGGGAATTCTTTTACCGTTACGGTCAATGTTCGAGTTCCGTCTCGGGGTCGACGACCTCGCCGCCACCTGGTTCGCCTACTCCCCGCTGCAGGAGGCGGTGTTGGGCCTGCGCGCCCGCCGCCGGCCGTCGTACTACCCGGAGCAGCAGCCGTGGATCGCCGGCTGGCGGGACCGCTACACCGCCCTGGACACGGCGCTGTTGGACGTGCTGATCGCCCCGAGCGGCTTCGTGCCTGACTTCCTGACGCCCCGCCCGCCGGTGCCCCGGCCGGACTTCGCCGACGAGCTCGCCGAGATGGCGCGCACCCCGCCGGAGGTGGTGCGGGCGGACCTGCTGGCCGCCTATCCGGGCGGCGGCTGCCCGCTGCCCCCGGTGCTGGCGGAGCCGATCGACGACCCGGCGGCGCTGGTCGCGCTGACCGCCCGGACGGCGGAGGCGCTGGAGGCGTACTGGACGCGCTGCCTGGCCCCCGCGTGGTGGCCGCGGGCGCGGTCGGTGCTGGAGGCGGACCTCGCGTACCGGGCCCGGGTGCTGTCCGAGCGCGGCGCGGAGGGGCTGTTCGCGGACCTGGACGGCCGGATCTCCTGGCACGACGGGGTGCTGCGGCTGACCGACGACACGCCGGTGGTCCAGGCGCTGGGCGACTCGGTGGTGGAGGTGGCCGGGCGGGGCCTGGTGCTGATCCCGACGCTGGCCGGGCGCGGCGCGCAGACCGACATCACCCAGGACGATCCGCCGCTGATCACCTATCCGGCGCGCGGCAAGGCCACCATGGCGGAGGGCCTGACGGGGCCCGGCGGGCCGGACGGTCCGTCCGCGGTGCCCGCCGGGCAGGCCGGCCCGGCCGGGCTGGTGGGGCTGATCGGCCCGGCCCGGACGCGGCTGCTGATGCTGCTGGCGACCCCAGCCAGCACGACGGAGCTCGCCCACCGGCTGGGGGTGACGCCGGGCGCGGTCAGCCGGCACCTCGGCGCGCTGGCCGCCGCCGGCCTGCTGGAGCGCACCCGGCACGGCCGCCGGGTGCTCTACCGGCGCAGCGGCCTCGGCGACGCGCTCGCCGGCGGCCGCCCCTGAGGCGGGGCCCCAGGGGTCGGCGGGACGGCGGGACGGCGGGTCGGCAGACGCGACCGGGGGATCAGCCCAGCAGGGGCAGCGCGGGCAGGGTCAGGAAGTCCGGGAACTCCTCGGCCAGGGCGACCTGTTCGAGGAGCCGGGCGGCCTCGTCCCAGCGGCCGGCGCTGTACGCTTCCTCGCCGAGTTCGGCCCGGAGGTGCGCGAGTTCCTCGCTGACGAGGGTGCGGACCAGTTCGGCGGTGGCCTTCTCACCGGTGTCGGCGAGGACGACGTCGTTGTGGATCCACTGCCAGATCTGCGAGCGGGAGATCTCGGCGGTGGCGGCGTCCTCCATCATGTGGAAGATGGCGACCGCGCCCAGGCCGCGCAGCCAGGCCTCGATGTAGCGGATGCCGACCTGGACGGCGTTGTGCAGGCCGGTGCGGGTGCAGGTGCCGCCGGCGGCGGCGATGTCGAGGAGGTCGGCGGCGGTGACGGGCTCGGCCGGTCCGGGGTTGTCCTTCTGGTGCGGGCGCTCACCCAGGACGGCGTCGAAGCAGGCGCGGGCGACCGGGACGAGGTCGGGATGGGCCACCCACGACCCGTCGAAGCCGTTGCCCGCCTCGCGGTCCTTGTCGGCCCTGACCTTCTTCAGCGCGGCCGCGTTGACCTCGGGGTCCTTGCGGCTGGGGATGAACGCGGCCATGCCGCCGATCGCGTGGGCGCCGCGCCGGTGGCACGTGCGCACCAGCAGCCGGGTGTAGGCGGCCATGAACGGCGAGGCCATGGTGACCGTGTTGCGGTCCGGCAGGACGAAGCGCCCGCCGGCGTCGCGGAAGTTCTTCACGATCGAGAACAGGTAGTCCCAGCGCCCGGCGTTGAGACCGGCGGCGTGGTCGCGCAGCTCGTAGAGGATCTCGTCCATCTCGAACGCGGCGGTGATCGTCTCGATCAGCACCGTCGCACGGACCGTGCCGTACGGGATGCCGAGGGCGGCCTGGGCGTGGGTGAACACCTCGTTCCAGAGCCGCGCCTCCAGGTGGCCCTCGGTCTTCGGGAGGTAGAAGTACGGACCGGAGTTCGGGTCCTCGGCGCCGCGGGCGAGCAGCCGGGCCGCGTTGTGGAAGAAGTACAGGCCGAAGTCGACGAACGCCCCGGCCACGGGCTCCCCGTCGACCAGCAGGTGCCGCTCGTCGAGGTGCCAGCCGCGCGGACGGACCACCACGGTGGCGAGCTCCGCGGCCGGCCGCAGGGTGTAGGCCTTGCCGGCGGGCGTGGTGAAGTCGATCCGGCCCGCGAACGCGTCGATCAGGTTGACCTGGCCGCCCACGACGTTCGCCCAGGTCGGGGAGCTGGCGTCCTCGAAGTCGGCGAGCCAGACCTCGGCCCCGGAGTTCAGCGCGTTGACCACCATCTTGCGGTCGGTCGGGCCGGTGATCTCCACCCGGCGGTCCTGAAGGGCGCGCGGCGCCCCGGCCACCGTCCAGTCGGCGGCCCGCACGGCCGCCGTCCCGGGGAGGAAGTCCAGGGTGCCGGTACGGGCGATCTCGGCCCGACGCTCCCGGCGGAGGGCGAGCAGCTCACGCCGACGCCCCTCGAAGGCTCGGTGCAGACCGGCCACGAACGCCAGCGCCTCCGCGGTGAGCACCTCCTCCGCCCGGTCGACGTGCGGACCCGCGACCGTGACGACCGGAGCGGCGGCGGAGGCTCCGGGTCCCTGATCTTCAACCATGAGCAGGACACTCCTAGGTGGAGGGCTTGTTTCTGTAAGGTGGAGACTAGTTTCCGCGATACAGAATTTCAACGGTTTGTTGAGATGATCGCCAGGACTTGTCCCACTCCCCCGACAGTGAAGGGAACGCCGGTGGCAGCGACCTCCGACAGCACCGAGAGAACACCCCCGGAGCGCGCGAGCGGCGGGGTCCAGTCCGTCGAGCGCGCCTTCCAGCTGCTGGAGGCACTCGCCGACTCCGGCGGCGTGGCGACGCTCAGCGAGCTCTCCGCCTCCTCGGGCCTGCCGATGCCGACCATCCACCGCCTGGTTCGTACCCTCGTCCAGCAGGGCTATGTCCGCCAGGACACCACCCGCCGCTACACCCTCGGCCCGCGGCTGATCAGGCTCGGGGAGACCGCCGGCCGGCTGCTCGGCAGCTGGGCCCGGCCCTACCTGGCGGAGCTGATGGAGGCCACCGGCGAGACCGCCAACCTGGCGGTGCTGGAGGGCGGCGAGGTGGTCTACGTCGGCCAGGTGCAGTCGCGGCGCTCGATGCGGATGTTCACCGAGGTCGGCCGCCGGGTGCAGCCGCACTGCACGGGCGTGGGCAAGGCGCTGCTGGCGCAGCTGCCGGAGGAGGAGGCGCGCGCCGTCCTCGGCCCCAATCCGCTGCCCGCGCACACCCCGCACACGGTGACGGACCCGCAGGAGCTGATGCGCCAGCTGGCCGAGGCGCGCGAGCGCGGCTACGTCGTCGACGACCAGGAGCAGGAGATCGGGGTGCGCTGCATCGCACTCGCCGTCCCGGGCGCACCGACCCCGACGGCGCTGTCGGTCTCCGGCCCGGAGGCCCGGATCCGGGCCCTGGAGGAGCCGTCCGGCACGGCGTCCCTGGTGCCGGTGATGCAGGGGATCGCGACCCGGCTCGGGCAGGTCCTGGCTCCCTGACGGCCGGCGGCGCCACGGGGGCGTCACAGCGGCGCCTCGGAGGCAGGTCGGGGGCAGCTCTGGGGCAGGTCGGGGGCAGCTCATATGACGGGCATTCGTATGACAATCATTCGCCCGTTCGAGCCACCCGAGCGCGGGTTGCTCCCGGTTTGTCCCGGTCCGTCCAGACCCGTCGGCGACGCTGGTCCGGACGCGGCCCGCGACGGCGCGGGGCGCCGGACACGGAGGGCAGGGTGAGCGGGATGGCCCGCAGCGGATCCGTTCGAGGTCTCCTCGGCAGGTCCTTGGCAGTGGGGTGCACGGTGGTGGCACTGGCCGCCGGGCAGGCGTGGGCGGACGTGTGCACGCCGGACGACCAGGCGCTCGCGCCGGGGGCGAGCGCACCGGGGGCGAGCGCACCGGCCGCGGAGCCGGCGGCCGATCCGGGTGGGGCGAGCCCGGAGGCCGCGGCCCCCGGCACGGCTGGCTCGGACGCGGCGTCCTCGGGTGCGGCCGCCGACCAGGCGTCGGCGGCCCGGACGTCGGACTCCGACCTCTACGTGGTCCGGATGGACCCCGACGCCGCCCCGCCCGGCGGCACCACCACGGTGCACGCCTTCATCGGCAACCTCGGCCCGGACACGACGGCCTCGCCGTTCACCGTCGTGGTCACCCTCCCCGAGGGGGTCACCGCCGAGGGCCCGTACTTCCCGGACAACTGCTACGCCTTCCAGGAGGGCCACCGGGTGCGCTGCACCTTCCCGGCCGGCCTGCCGCAGTTCGAAACCGCGACGGCGCTCGTCCCGGTCCGGCTGGCGACCACCGTCCCGGCCCCCGGCACGCTGACCGGGGGCTGGGTGGCGGTGCGCAGCGACGACGACTGCAACGAGGAGAACAACCGGCAGCCGTTCGAGATCGCGGTCGTCGAGACGACCGGTCGGGAGTAGGAACGACGGCGGTCCGCGGCGGCCGCGATCGGCGCGGCGCCCCCGGGCGCGGGGCGGTGGCGCCCCGCGCCCGGGAGGGGCCGGGGAGCGGGCGCGGGCCGGTCTGGCGGGTCCGGCGGGGAAAGTGCGCCGCGGAGGCGGAGCGGTCGGATAAGTTGGAGTTCCGTCCGCGCCGTCCGCACCGCCCGACAAGGAGACCCGTCCCACCATGACCGCGCCCCTGCCCGCCTTCGCCGGCCGCACCTACCTGTTCCGGGTCGACAACGGCGCGGCCTTCCGCAACGCCTACTCTGCCGACGGCAAGCGGCTGCGCTGGGAGGGCCTCGGCGAGTCGGCGGGCCAGTGGGAGGACGTCACCCTGCACGTCGCCGAGGTCGGCCCGCAGGTGTACTTCGTGAGCTGGACCGAGGTGAGCGGCATCACCGTCAGCCACGTCATGGACCTGGCCCGGATGACGGTCCGCGCGTTCTGGACGTACGAGGGCGAGGGCGGCCGGGTCGGCGAGCTGCACACCGGCACGCTGGAGCAGGTGGCCTGAGCCCCGGCCCCCGCGCCGGGGCCGCCCGCCGCGTCGGGTCCGGTCAGACCGACTGGCCGGCGGCCGGGACCACCAGGTGCTGGGAGACCCACTCCAACGAGGACGGGAGCAGTCGGCTCCAGGTCTCGAAGTTGTGCCCGCCGGTCTCCATCATGCTGTAGGAGACCTTCATCGGGGCGTGCGCGGCGGCCACGAACGCCTCGGTCTCGCGCCGGTAGTTGCCGTCCCCCTGCCGGGTGCCGGCCAGCAGCACCGCGACCTTGGGCTGCGGCAGGTTCTTGAGCCGCCACATCAGGTCGGCCTCGTTGCGCCGCTGGTCGCTGCCCTTGAAGAGGTCGCCGGTGCTCGGGTCCTCGGCGGCCTGGTAGTAGCCGGAGAGCGAGACGGCGGTCGGGAAGACCTCCGGGTGGCGCATCGCCAGCTTGAGGGCGCAGTAGCCACCGGTCGAGTTGCCCATGAAGGCCCACGCCTGGGGGTCGGCGGAGACCCGGTAGGTCGCCTGGATCGCCGAGGGGACGTCCTTGGTGAAGTAGCTCTCGGACTGCGCGCCGCCCGGGACGTCCTCGCACTCGGTGTCCTGCGGCAGCGCCGGCGAGGGGCGCACCAGCACCATGACGGTCGGCTGCATGCGGCCGTCCTGGAGCAGCTTGAGCGCCGCGCCCGGGTAGTTGAGCCGGGTGACGAGGTTCTTGGCGATCCCCGGGAAGCCGGTGCTGACGATCAGGACCGGGAACTGCTTCTGCGCGTACTCCGGCTGGAAGTACTGCGGCGGCAGGTACACGTACCCCTCGGTGGAGAGGCGGGTGGTGGCGCCGTCGATGCGGACCTCGCGGATCTCGCCGGACTTCCCGGGGTCGCGGCCGAGCGCGCCGCCGCCCTGCACCTCTGCGTGGCCGATGGTCTCGACGCGCAGCCGGCCCGAGGCGTCCACCTTGTTCTGGATGACCACCGGACCGTTGTCGCCGGTTCCCAGCAGGTCGTCCCAACTGCTGTAGAACGCGAAGTAGTTGTTCGCCACCAGGCCGAGCGCGGCGAGCACGGCCAGCTGGGTGCCGAGCAGGGCGCCGATCCGGCCGAGGACGGCCTGCCAGCTCCGCTTGGACAGTCTCGGCCACAGCCAGACCGTTCCGGCCATCGCCGCGACGGCGACCAGCACGGTCAACGCCAGCACCTTGTGGCTCGTCAGACCCATGTCGTGTTTGCTCCCACGCCTCGTACTCCCCCGCCCCGGGGAAGGACACCCGGGAGGGCCGCCCCGGTTCCCCCGACCGCAGCGAGTTCGTCGCCCGGGCGCGACCCCTCAGCCTAGCGTCCGCGCGGACCGCTCCGCCCCCGCCGACCAGCGGTGACGCCCTCGGCCCGGAGGAGGAGCCGTGGTCGGACCGTCGCGGCGCGTGGTGTCTCGTCGCGTCGTTTCGCGGTAGGCCCCTTGAGAGGGGGGTGGCGCGGGCGCCGTCAGGTGACGCGACTCCAGAGGCCGAGGCCGCCGGTGAGTTCGCGTACGCAGCGGGCGCCCAGCTCGCGGGGCGATCCGGGGCCGGCGGCCGGGGCGCCGGAGAGCGCCCACTGCTCCAGGGCGACCCGGATGGCGGCGGTGGCGGCGGCCGCGGCGAGCCGGATCTCCAGGGCGTCGGTCTCGGGCGGGCAGCGGTCGGCGATCGCGGCCCGCAGCCGCTCCTCGGAGTCGGCGTGCACGCGCTGCCAGACCGAGGCGAGGCGGGGGTCGCGCAGCAGTTCGCGGGTCCAGCGCATGGCCTCGCCGGCCTCGGCGTCGGCCGGGCTCAGCGACGCGGCCGCCGAGCGCTCCAGCGCCTCGCGGAGCGGCAGGTCGGCGGCGCTCTCGGTGAACAGCCGCACCCAGCGCTCGCCGCCGGCCGCGAGCAGCGGGGCGACGGCGTCCTCCTTCTCCGAGAAGTAGCGGTAGAAGGTGCGCAGCGAGATGCCCGAGGCCTGGGCGATCTCCTCGGCGGTGACGGCCTCGGCCCCGCGCGCGGCGAACAGCTCGGCTGCGGCCCGGGCGATCTCCAGCCGGGTGCTCTCGCGGCGGCGCTGGGTCAGGGTGGGGCGTCCGGTCACGGGCTCAGCGTACGCGAGCCGGCACGTCGAGCCTTTTTGGCACACCGTGCCATGTAGGCGTACCGTGCCAGTGAGGTCGCGAGACCACGAACCGAACGGAGTACCACCATGGAGCGCTTCACCGGACGGAACGTCCTGATCACCGGCGGCGGCTCGGGCATCGGCCAGGCCACCGTGCACCGGATCCTCGCCGAGGGCGGGCGCGTCGTCGCCGTCGACGTCAACGAGGACGGCCTGAAGGCCACCCTGGACCGCGCCACCGCCGAGGGCACCGCCGACCGCCTCACCACGACGGTGCTGGACGTGTCCGACGAGGCCGCCGTCCGGGCCGGCGTCGCCGAGGCCGTGGCCCTGCTGGGCGGCCTGGACGCGCTGGTCAACGCGGCCGGCATCCTGCGCTCCGCGCACACCCACGAGACCAGCCTGGAGTTCTGGAACAGGATCGTCGCGGTCAACCTGACCGGCACGTTCCTGATGACCCGCGAGGCACTGCCGGCGCTGCTCGCGGGCGGCAAGGGCGTGGTAGTGAACTTCAGCTCCACCTCCGCGACCTTCGCCCACCCCTACATGGCCGCGTACGCGGCGACCAAGGGCGGCATCCAGTCCTTCACCCACGCGATCGCCGCCGAGTACGCCAAGCAGGGCCTGCGCGCGGTCTGCGTCGCGCCCGGCAGCATCGACAGCGGCATGACCCACGACCCGGGCCTGCCGGCGGACGCCGACTTCAGCCTGCTCGCCAAGCTCTCCCCCGCGATCGGGCAGGGCTTCGCCAGGCCGGAGACCGTGGCCGGGGTGATCGCCATGCTCGCCTCGGACGACGGCGCGTTCGTCACCGGCACCGAGCTGCGGATCGACGGCGGCACCCACATGTGAGGCCTGCGGGGGCGGCGGGGCGGCCGGCCCGCGGCGCCCGGGCGGGGGCGGCGGCTCGGGCGGCCGAGGCCGGGCCGGGCGCTGACAATTGACAGCTGACAGATATCAGATAACAGATGACGGATAACAGATTTCAGATTCTGTCAGCTGTCAATTGTCAGCCGCCTCCCCGCCGGGCTCCGCCCGCCACTCGGCCGCGAAGGCCCGGGCGGGGTTTGCGGTGAGGAGGCGGTGCGGGAGGTCGGGGCCGAACTCGCGGGCCAGGCGGGGGCCGAGGGCGGTGAGCAGATGGGTCGGGCCGGGGGCGTGGCGGGCGGTGCGGGTGGTGGTGTCGCCGCCGAGGAGCAGTTGGTCGGCGCGACCGGCCTCGACGAGGGCGGCCACCGTGTCGAACAGGTGGTGGTCCGTCGCGTGGTGCGCGCGGGAGGGGCCGTCCAGGGCCAGGAAGGCTCCGGAGCCGGCGAGTTCGCGCTGCAGCCGCAGATCCGGGTGCCGGTTGAGGTGGCCGAGGATCACCCGGCCGGGCGGGACGCCGTGGCGTTCGCAGAGCAGGTCGAGGACGTCCGGCGCGCCGGTGCCGAGTTCGTGGTGGACGGCGATCGGCGCACCGGTGGCATGGTGCGCCTCGGCGGCGGCCGCCATCACCCGCCGGGTGTGGGCGTCCAGGCCGTGGAAGTCCCCGGCCACCTTGATCAGCCCGGCGCGGACGCCCCCGGGCGCGCCGCGCAGTCCGCTGGTGAGCTCCGCGACGAAGAACCCGGCGAGTCCGGCGTAGCGCCGTTCGAGGTCCGCCGGATCGTAGTGGACGGCCTGATGGAGCCCGGTGGCGGCGATCAGGTGGACACCGGCCGCGCGGGAGAGTTCCGGCAGCAGGTCGGCGCGCCGCCCCATCCCGGCGGGCGTCCACTGGACGAGCGCCCGGCCGCCGGCCGCGGCGAAGGCACGCAGCACCTCCGCGGCGGCGGCCGGGTCGTCGAGTTCCTCGCCGGGCAGCCGGGGGCTGCGCAGGAAGAGGTGGTCATGGGCGTCGCAGACGCCGAGTTCGGCGGGGTCGAGGTCGCCGAGGACGGTCCGGACGGCGCTCGCGGCGGTGCGGGCGCTCATGGCGTCTCCGCGAAGGTCGCGGCGGCGACCCGCAGTCCGGCGAGCGCCTTGGGCACGCCGACGTAGGGCGCGAGGTGGACCAGGACCTCGGTGACCTCCTCCCTGGTCAGCCCGATCCGCAGACTGTTGCGGACGTGGTCGGCGAGCTGCGGCTCCACGCCGCCGAGTGCGGTGAGCGCGGCGAGGTTGGCCACCTGGCGGTCGCGCAGGGCGAGTCCGGGGCGCTGGTAGGTGCCGCCGAAGAGCGTGGTGACGATCCAGTCGGCGAATCCCGGGACGAGGTCGTCGAGCGGGCCCAGGGTGTCGGCCCGGGTCCCGGGGCCGGCGAGTTCGGCGAGCAGGGCGTAGCCGGCGGCCCGGTCGAGCGGGGCGGGGACGAGGCCGGTGGCAACGGGGTCGGCGGCGCCGGGGCCCTTCTCGGTGCGCTCGCCGGTCGCGGGAGGTGCTGCCTCGTTCATCGGGCGGGGGTTCCTTTCACCAGTGCCGGCCGGCGGGCAGCCGGTCGAGTTCGGGGCTGGAGAGGTGGTGCACGCGGTACCGGGTGCCGGACACGCCGTCCGGGGCGGTGGTGCGCCAGAGGGCGAAGCGCAGCAGTTCCCAGCGGTCGGGGTCGACGGCGACGGCGGCGGTGTGCAGGTCGGGGTGGTCGGGCAGTTCGGCGAGGGCGCGTTCGACGGCCTCGGCCGGATCGGCGTCCTCGGCGAGCCGCTCGGCGCGCCGGGTGGCGGCGGCGGGGGCGCCCTCGACGGCCGGGCCCCGGCGCAGGCCCGCGCCGAGCCAGTGCCGGACGGCGGGGCGGCCGAAGTCGGCGGCGAGGCCGCGGAATCCGGAGCCCCAGAGGAAGCTGTTCATGCCCTCGGCGGTGCGCCAGAGGTAGAACGGCGCGTACTGGTTGACGGGCGAGCCGTCGCGGCCGCGTTCGCGCACCAGGTAGGCCTTGAGGCCGAGGCCGGGGTGGTCGTCGAGCAGGTGGCCCCGGGTGGCGATCCGCCGGTGGACGATCCGCATGTCGTAGTCGGCGGGGAGGGTGATCTCGTACTGCATGACGTGCACGGCGGGCTCCGGAAGGGGGTCGGAGGGATCGGCCGGGGGCGGCGGGCCCGGCGGATCAGTCGGTGCGGTGGGCGGCGAGCAGGGCCAGCGCGCCGCGGACGGCCCGCTCGAACGGTTCGGCGCTGTCGGCGGCGCGGGCGAGCACGTAGCCGCCCTGCACGACGGCGACCACGGCGGCGGCGAGGTCGGCGGGGTCGGCGCCCGGCCGCAGTTCGCCGGCCGCCTGGCCCTCGGCGATCACCTCGGCGATCCGGCCGCGCAGCCAGTCGAAGGTCTCCTCGACGGGCGCGCGCAGCCGCGGGTCGGCGACCACCTCCGGATCCTGGGCCATCCGCCCGATCCGGCAGCCGCGCAGGACGTCGCGCTCGCGCCGCAGATAGGCGGCGACCCGGTCGTGGGCGGTGCCGGGGCCGGCGAGGTCGGCCCCGGCGACGGCGCGCATCTGCTCGGCGCTGCGGCGCAGGGCGGCGGCCGCGAGGTCCGGCTTCCCGTCGAAGTGGTGGTACATGCTGCCCTGGCCGACGCCGGCCCGCTGCTGGATGGCCTTGGGGCTGGTGCCGACGTAGCCGCGCTCCCAGAGGAGTTCCTGGGTGCTCTCGATGAGGCGGTCCTGGGTTGCCATGCCGGTCACTGTACCTACAGGTACAGAGATCTGTACATACCAGTAGGTACAGAGAGCTCGCGGGCCCGAAGAACCAGGAGGCCGTGGGCCGCCCCCCGGCGGTCCACGGCCCTGTGTGATCGTCGTCCCCGCGCGCCCCGCCCGGCATTCCTCGACGGACGGTGGCGCAGATCACCTCGCGCGGCCGGGGCCTGGCAGGATGTCCGGCATGACCTACCTCGCCGCGGATGACCGCTACGCCTCGATGACCTACCGCCGGGCCGGCCGCAGCGGCGTGCTGCTCCCCGCCGTCTCGCTGGGCCTGTGGCACAACTTCGGTGACGCCCAGCCGCTCGACGTCCAGCGGGCGGTGCTGCGCCGCGCCTTCGACCGGGGTGTCACCCACTTCGACCTCGCCAACAACTACGGGCCGCCGTACGGCAGCGCGGAGCGCAACTTCGGGTACCTCTTCGCGCAGGACTTCCGCCCGTACCGGGACGAGCTGTTCATCGCCTCCAAGGCCGGCTACGACATGTGGCCCGGCCCCTACGGCGACGGCGGCAGCCGCAAGTACCTGCTGGCCAGCCTGGACCAGTCGCTGGGCCGGATGGGCCTCGACTACGTCGACGTCTTCTACTCGCACCGCTACGACCCGAACACCCCGCTCGAGGAGACCATGGGCGCGCTGGACTCGGCGGTCCGGGCGGGCAAGGCGCTGTACGCGGGCATCTCCAACTACCCGGCGGAGCAGCACCGCGAGGCGGTGGCGATCCTGCGCGAGCTGGGCACGCCGATCCTGATGAACCAGTGCGCGTACTCCGTCCTCAACCGCTACGTCGAGGACGAGGGCGTGCTGGACGCGGTCGCCGACACGCAGACCAGCCTGATCGCCTACTCGCCGCTGGCGCAGGGCCTGTTGACCGACCGCTACCTCTCCGGCAAGGTGCCGGCCGGGTCGCGGATGTCGATCGGCAGGTTCCTCCGCGAGGAGGCGCTCACCGGGGCGAAGCTGGAGCAGCTGCGGGCGCTCGCCAAGGTGGCGGAGCGGCGCGGGCAGACCCTGGCGCAGCTGGCGCTCAGCTGGGTGCTGCGGGACCCGCGGGTGGTGTCGGTGATCATCGGGGCCAGCAGCGTGGCGCAGCTGGACCAGAACCTCGACGCGCTCGCGGGCGCCCCGCTGACCGCCGAGGAGCTGGCCGAGATCGACGTGCTGAGCCGCTGACGCAGCGGTACGCCCGGCCGGTCGATGCTGCGTGACCGGCCGGGCACCGCGCTCGTTGGACCGTTCGTACGGGACCGTCCGTACGCGTCCTTCGAGACCTCGGGAGCCCGCCGTGCGGACGTACCTCCTCCGGGCCGTCGCCCGCTTCGCCCGGCAGCTGGCGCTGACCTCGCCGCTGCCGTTCCCCCTCCTGCCCGGCGCCCTACCGGCGGCGGATCCCCAGCGCTGGTAGCACCGTCTCGGCGACCCGGTGGGCCTCCTCCAGCAGCGGGTTGCCGGAGAGGATGAAGGTGTCCACCCCGAGCGACTCGAACTCCTGGAGCCGCTCGACCACCCGGGCCGTCGAGCCGACCACGGCGGTGCCCGGGCCGGGGCGGAACAGGCTCATCCCGGGCCAGAGGTTGGGGTGGCCCTCCAACTCCCGGGCCCGCGCCGGGACCTTGCCGCCGTGCTGGCGGAACTGCCGCTGCCAGCCGACCCCGTCCTCCCCGCGCACCCCGCCGAGCTGGCGGGCGTAGGTGGCCTCGCTGGTGACGTCGAGCAGCCGGTCGGCGGCGGCCCAGGCCTCGTCCTCGGTGTCGCGGACGATCAGGTGCAGCCGCAGGCCGATCCGCAGGCTGCGGCCGTGCGCGGCGGCCCGCTCGCGGACCAGGTCGAGCTTCTCCTTGAGCTGCTGCGGCGGCTCGCCCCAGGTGAGGTAGACGTCCACGTGCTCGGCGGCCATCTCGATGCCGGCCGGCGAGCTGCCGCCGAACCAGAGCGGGATGCCGCCGGGCTGGACCGGGGTGAGTTCGCGCAGGCCCGCCCCGGCGTTGCGCAGGTCGTAGAACTCGCCCTTGTGGTCGAAGACCTCACCGGCGGTGAGGCGCTTGACGATCGACCAGTACTCGGCGCTGAGCCGGTAGCGGTCGTCGTGCTCGACGTGCAGCCCGTACTCGCGCAGCTGCGCGGTGGAGCCGTTGACCACGTTGAAGCGCAGCCGTCCGCCGTGCAGGTGGTCGAAGCTGAGCGCCATCTTCGCCAGCAGGGTGGGCGCGATCAGCCCGGGGTGGACGGCCAGCAGCGGCTTGAACGCCGGGGTGGTGGCGGCGGCCAGGGCGTTGCCGAGGTCCCACACGTCGTAGAGGTCGGTCGCCAGCAGCGCGCCGGTGTAGCCCAGGCGCTCGACGCTGCCGGCGAGTTGCTGGAGGTAGCGGAGGTCGACCGGTCGGCGGCCGGCCGGCTCCCAGGGGTAGTGGCCCTCGCGCGGGATGATGTACCAGAGGACTTCGGAGGCCATCGGTCAGACCGCCTCGGCGACGGCGGCGGCCACCGGGGCCTCCAGCGCGGGCAGGTGGGCGTCGGCGACCGTCACCGCGCGGCCGATGAAGCCGACCCGGTGGAAGATGTCGGCCGCCTCCTGCTGCTCGGCGACGAACGCGGCGGTCGCCGGCTCCAGCCGCCAGGGCAGCCCGGCCAGCGCCGCCTGCCAGTCCTCGGCGCTGCCGCCGAGGTCCTCGGCGGCGATGGCGGCGGCCTGCGGCAGATGTGCCGCCACCCAGGCGTCCGCGCGGCGCAGGGCGGTGGCGATCGCGGCGACCACCTCGGGGCGGTCGGCCGCGAACCCGCGGCGGGTGAAGAACACCGAACGGTCGGTGATCACGTCACCGGTGCGGATCAGCTCGCGGAACTCGCCGCCGCGCCGGGCGGCGGCCAACTCGGCGCCCTGGGCGATCCAGCCGGCGATCCCGCCCTCGCGCAGCCGCCGCGCCGGGTCCTCGCCGGCGGCCGGGCGGACGGCGGTGATGTCGTCGGCGTAGGAGAGCCCTTCGGCGTGCAGGGCCTTGGCGAGCAGGTGGGTCTGCCAGGACCCGATGGCGAGGACGACGGTGCCGCCCTTGAGGTCGGCGACCGTCCGCACCGGGCCGTCGGCGCGCACCAGCAGCGCGCCGTGGTCGGGGCGGGGAGCGGAGACCGCCGCGTAGACCAGGTCGTGGCCGGCGGCCTGGGCGGTGACCGGCGGGGTGGAGCCGGTGCCGCCGAAGTCGATGGTTCCGTCGGCGAGCAGCTCGCCGGTGCGGGTGCCGTCGGCGTAGTGGTGGAAGGCGCCGCTCTCCCCGAGCGGGGCCAGTTCCTCGTCGAGGTAGTCCAGCCGGGAGAGGTAGTAGAGCGAAGGGTTGCTGGCGTGGACGCCGAGGGTGATGGCCATGGGAATCAACTCCTGTGGTGCGGAGGGGGGTCGGAGGGGTTTCAGGCGGCAGGGGCGGTGGCGGTACGGGGGTCAGTGGACGCCGAGGTCGGCGAGCAGACGGCGGCGCAGGTCGGCGAAGGCCGGATCGGCCGGGTCACGCGGGCGCTCGACGGTGACGCGCTCGTCGCGCACCAGTCCGCCGTCGCGCAGCACGGCGACCCGGTCGGCGAGCCGCACGGCCTCGTCCACGTCATGGGTGACCAGCAGCACCGCGGGGCGGTGACGGCGGACGAGGTCGCCCACGAGGTCCTGCATGCGCAGCCGGGTGAGTGCGTCCAGGGCGGCGAACGGCTCGTCCAGCAGCAGCAGTTGGGGCTCACGGACGAGCGCCCGGGCGAGCGCGGCGCGCTGCGCCTCGCCGCCGGAGAGAGTGGCGGGCCAGGCGTCGGCGTGCCGTTCGAGGCCGACCTCGGCGAGCGCCTTGAGACCCGTCTCCCGGGTGGCGGCGCCGCGCGGCAGGCCGACGGTGACGTTGGCGAGCACCCGCTTCGAGGGGACCAGCCGGGGCTCCTGGAAGACCACCGTGCGCACCGGCGGGACCAGGACGGTGCCGGCGTCGGCCCGGTCTAGGGCGCCGAGGATCCGCAGCAGGGTGGTCTTGCCGGTGCCGCTGGCGCCGAGCAGGGCGACGAACTCGCCGCGGTCGATGGAGAGGTCGACGCCGTCGAGGACGGCCCGGGTGCCGAACACCCGGCGCAGGCCGCGCAGGTGGACGGCGGGGGCCGCGGGGGCAGCGGCGGAGGCGACGGGGGCGGGGGCGGAGGCGGGGGTGCTCATCGGGTGGCTCCCTGGGTGGCCTTGCGCCAGGGCATCAGGACGCGCTCCAGGAGGCGGACGACGCCGTCGGCGGTGAGTCCCAGCAGTCCGTAGATCAGGATGCAGACGGCGAGGATGTCGGTACGGGAGTAGTTCTGCGCCTGGGCCATCAGGTAGCCGATGCCCTCGGTGGAGTTGATCTCCTCGGCGGCGATCAGCGCGATCACGCTGAGCGTCATGGACAGCCGCAGTCCGGAGAGCAGTGCCGGCAGGGCGCCGGGCAGGACGACGGTGCGCACGATCGCCCAGCGGCCGAGGCCGAAGCTGCGCATGGCCTCGATGAGCTTGCGGTCGGTGTTCCGGACGCCGCCGGAGGTCGACACGTACATCGGGAAGGTGGTGGCGACGCCGATCAGCGCGACCTTGGCGGTCTCGGTGATGCCGAACCAGACCATGAACAGCGGGACGAGGGCGAGGAAGGGGACAGTGCGCAGCACCTGCACGGCCGAGTCCAGCAGTTCCTCGCCGAGACGGAAGAAGCCGGTCACGACGCCGAGCACCAGGCCGGCGCTGGCGCCGATCAGCAGGCCGAGGCCGGCCCGGGTGAGCGAGACGGTGAGGGCGTCGGCGAGTTGGCCGTTGCCCCACAGCTCGCCGACCGCCTCGGCGACCTGGGCGGGCGAGGCCAGGACGTCCTGGGTGAGGGCGCCGGTGGCGGAGGCGAGGGCCCAGCCGCCGAGCAGGGCGAGCGGGCCGAGGGTGCGCAGGGTGAAGGCGAGCGCCCGGGGGCGCGGGGCCCGGAGGCGGGTGCGGGGCTCGACCAGGCCGGCCGCGCGGGCGGCGGCGGTGCCGCGGTCGGCGTCCTCCCCGGCCGGGGGCGCGGCGGTGGGCACGGGCGCGGAATCCGCTTCCGGCCTGCTCAACGGATCGGTGGTGATGCTCACTTGGCACCGGTCCCGAGCTTCTCGGCGTCGATCAGGTAGGGCTTGACGTCGACCAGCTGCTTGGTGACCTTCTGGTCGGCGAAGAACGCGGCGACGGTGCCGAACCGGGTGACGTCGGCCTCGCCGATGACGCCGGCGGCGGAGCCCTGTCGGACGACCTCGATGGCAACGCCCTTCTCGGCCGGGGTGACGGCGGTCGGTCCGGAGTCGGTGAAGACGTTGAGGTAGGCGGCCGGGTCGGCCTTCTCCTTGAGGCCGTTCTCGCGCAGGTAGTCGTAGAAGGCCCGGACCACCTCGGGGTGCTTGTCGGCGAAGCCGTTGCGGACGGCCCAGACCGCGTAGTTGTCGGAGCCGACTTCCTTGCCGTTGACCAGGAAGTGGGCGCCGGAGTTGGCGATCGTCGGGGTGGAGAACGTGTTCCAGGTGGCCCAGGCGTCGACCTGGCCGGAGTTGAAGACGCCCGAGGTCTGGTCGGCGCGCAGGTAGACCCGCTCGACCTTGTCGGCCGGGACGCCGTTCTTCTCCAGTGCCTTGAGCAGCAGGTACTCGCTGGTGCCGCCCTGGCTGACGGCGACCTTGCGGCCGACGAGGTCCTGCACGCTCTTGATCGGCGAGTCGTTCTTCACCAGGATTCCCTCGCCGACGCCGTCGGGGGCGGTCTGGGCGAACAGCTTGAAGCCTGGCTTCTGGGCGAGCGCGGCGACGGCGGAGGTGATCGAGCCCTGGGCGACGTCGAGCTGGTCGGCGGAGAGCGCCTGGGCGGCGGGGGCGAACGGGCCGGCGCTGCCGGTCCAGGCGACCTTGGCGTGGACGGCGGCCAGCGCCCGGTCCAGCGAACCGTCCTTCTTCCCGAGGGCGAGGAAGCCGTTGTTGCCGGGGTCCGGCACCCGGAGCACGACCTCGGCCTTGCCGCCGTCGGCGGAGGCCTTGGCCCCGTCGGCAGAGGAGCCGCAGGCGGCCAGGGCGGTGGTGGCGAGCAGTGCGGTGGCGGCGAGGGCGAGGCGGGAGGGGTTCACGGGGTCGACTCCTGAGGAGGGGGTGTGACGGGGGCGCGGGGCGGGCGGACGGAGGGCGGCAGCAGTCGGCGGCTGACAACTGACAACTGACAGATTTCAGATGACAGATAACAGATGACGGATTCTGAAATCTGTCATCCGATCACTGTCAGCCGCCGTGTGTGCGTCCTTCGGCGCGGCGGGCGGCGAGCAGGGCGCGGGCGGCGTGGAGCGGCTCGGGGTCGGTCCAGGCGTGGATGTCGACCGGACCGGCCAGGAATCCGTGCTGCTCAAGGAAACGTTTCTGCTGCTCAAGGAGGGCGAGGCGCTCCTCGGACAGGTCGAGGTGCAGGGTGCGGTGGCCGCCCCGCGCATACGCGCCGGCGACGCCCTCCTCCCCCGCTCCGGTCTCGGCGCTCAGGATGCGCGCGACCTCCGCCGGACGCTCGGCGGCCCAGTCGGCGGCCTCCAGCAGCACGGCGAGGAAGCGGGCCACCAGCTCCGGGTGGCCGTCCAGCAGCTCCTGGTGGACGGTGATCGGCCGGGGCGTGCCGTTGTTCACCCGGGCGCGGCGGTCCGGTGCCGCGTCCAGGTCCACGGCGACCTCCGCACCGATCCGGCGGGCCGCCTCGACGGCGAGCGCGCCCTTGACGTAGACCGCGTCCACGACGCCGTCGCGCAGCGCCGCCAGCTCCGCGGCCCACTGCCCGCCATCCGGCGCGGCCGGCACGTCCACCAGCTCGGCGTCGTCCAGGGTGAGTCCGGCGAGCGAGAGCGCCCCGTGCAGGCCGGCCAGGGCCATCGCCCGCCAGAAGTCGATCGCGATCCCATGTCGTGGGACGGCTAGCCGGCGGCCGCGCAGCTGTCCGGGCCCGGTGATACCGCTGTCGGCCCGGACCAGGACGACCTGGCGCTCCTCGATCCAGGTGAGCCCGATCAGCCTGGTCCGCTCGCCGCGCGAACGGGCCCAGAGCGCCGGCACGTTGCCGCCCTCGCGGAACAGCCCGGTCAGGGCGTGGGTGTAGTGGTGGTCGGCGGCCACCTCCGGCGGCACGTCCTGGAGCGATCGGACGGCGATGCCGTCGGCGGCGAACTCCCGCCCGAGCCAGCCCTGGTCGGCCGCGACTCCGGTCGCGGTGGGGACGGGGCAGCGGGTGAACCAGAGGGTGTCGGGCACCTCGGCGGCGGACGCCGCCGACGCGGTGGCGGTCGGATCGGCGATGGCCGGATCGGCGGCGGTCGGGGCGGCAGCGGTGGGGCTGTCGGGGCTGGGCACGGTGGGCTGGTCCTCTGCGGCAGGGTGCGCGCGGACGCGGCGGTGCGCGGCGCGGCACGGGTCACCAGGTGTGACGGGGCGGGGAGTCCGTAGGGTGGTCGGCGCGGACGGAGGCGGCGCGTCAGCGACAACAGGCGCAGGAGGCGGGGCACCGGTGGTTCGTCACGGCACTGCTCCTTCCTGCGGTCGGGTACGCGGTGGACGGGGCTCGTCCGGTGCGCTGTGACGAGCGTTCCACGGCCTGCGGCCACCGGACAAGGGTTTGCCACATCATGGGATCGGTTGTTCATGAACGGCATCCTTTTGCAACGCCGTTGACACATTCCCGCAGCACGCGCTGCCATAGTCTGGGAGCGACTCCGGTGAACCGGCCGGAGCCAAGGACAGAACGAGAGGTGCCATGGCCGAGGCCGTCACCGCCGTCCAGAGCCCGCCGGCCGGCGCCCAGGCCGTCCAGCGGGCCCTCGGGTTGCTGCACTGCTTCCACGACAACGGCCCCGATCTGAGCGCCTCGGACCTGGCCCGGCGGATGGACCTGTCGGTCTCCACCGCGCACCGCCTGGCCCGCACCCTGGTCAGCGCCGGGTTCCTGGAGCAGGACGAGCAGACGGCCCGCTACCGACTCGGCCCGGCCGTCGCCGAGCTGGGCCAACTCACCTTCCACCAGCGCGGACTGCACCTGGCGGCGCCCGAGCTCGACCTGCTGTCGCGCCGCACCGGCGCCGCCGCCGACCTGGCGATCCGCAGCGGTCCGCACGCGGTGATCCTGGTCGGCGCCTCCGTCCGCCCCGACACCGGGCTGGGGCTGCGCCGCCCGCTGCACTCCACGGCGCTCGGCAAGGTGCTGCTGGCCTGGCCGCGTCCCGGGGACGCGGGGGTCTCGACACTGGGCCCGCTGCCGCCCTTCACCGACCGGACCATCACCGAACCGGAGCGCCTGGACGAGGAGTTGGAGAAGGTCAGGACAGCCGGCTACGCGCTCAACGACGGCGAGTCGGCGGCCGGCGTGCGCACGGTGGCCGTCCCGGTGCTGGACGGCGCCGGACAGGCCCGCTTCGCGCTCGCCGTGCGCTCGACGCCCGCCCACCTCACCGACGGGCGCCTGGACTGGTTCCTCGGCCACGCGCGGTCCTGCGCCGGCGCGCTCGCCGTCCTGCTGCTGCCGCCGGACCAGCGGATATGACGTCTCGTCACATCAATGCCGAGGGCCGGGCGTTCGGAGGAACGCCCGGCCCGGTGAACGGCTGTCAGGCGACCGGGGTGTACTTGTAGCCGACCCGGCGGACCGTCACGATGCTGTCCCGGTAGGCCACGCCCAGCTTGCGGCGCAGCCGGGCCACGTGCACGTCCACCGTGCGGCCGTCGCCGACGTGGCCGTAGCCCCAGACGGCGGAGACCAGGTGGTCGCGGGTGTGCACCCGCTGCGGGTGCTCGGTCAGGTGGGCGAGCAGCTCGAACTCCAGGTAGGTGAGGTCGAGCAGCCGCCCGTCCACGTAGGCGTTGCGGCGCTCCACGTCGACGGTGATGCCCCGGCCGGCGGGCCGCACCGGGCGGACGGGGGCACCGACGGCGGACGGACCGGCAGCGGCCGGACCGGCGACGGGCTGGCCGACGACGGACGGACCGGAGCCGAAGGGCACGGCGGCGGGCGGGCCGGCGGGCGCCGGGGCCGGGGCCGGGGCCTGCGCCGGGGCCGCGATCGAGGCGACCGGGAAGCCGGTCGGCGCGGCGCCGCCCTCGGCCGGGACCAGCACCAGGTAGCCGACCATCGGCTGCCCCGCCGAGGCGCCGAACTGCGCCCCGTACTGGGCGAGCAGCGCCTGCGGCAGCGAGCCCTGGGGCAGCGCCGCGACCACCGCCGCGCCCTCCGGCAGCGCCGCGAGCAGCGCCTGCGGCGGGAGCGACGGGAGGATCGGGCCCTGGCCGGGCGACACCGGGGAGACGGAGGGGACCGCCCCGACGGGCGGGACGGAGCCGGGCTGGCCGACCGCCGGGCGCTGGGGGACGGTCCCGCCGTGCCGGCGTTCGGGGTTCGAGGAGACGGAGCGGACCGCGCGCAGGTGCGGGGTCGCGGAGGGAACGGAGAGGATGGCGGTGGAGGGGGTGGACATGATGCCGCTCATTTCGCGCGTGACGGACGGGGTGGAGTCGTCTGCGCGTCGACCGGGCGTACTGCCGAGGACTGACCCGGAGTCAGCGGAGCAGGTGCCGGGACGCGCTGGGCGATCCCGGACACGTCTGGTCGAACAGGTGCGGCTGCCGGGACGGCCAGAACGGCTCGAGGTCGAGGTGCCGACCCCTGCTTCCGTCCTCGGCGTGGTTCCCGCGCCCATCCGGCCGGGTGGCCCCCGCGCGGCGCCGCATCCCTCCGGCAGCCCCGGCCGTCCCGGCGGCGACGCGGGCGGCGGCGCGGGCGGTGACGGTGGTGGCGGCCGGGTGGAGGGTGGTGCTGACGAGGTTCACTGGTGCTCTCCGCGAAGCGGGCAGGGACGACGGCGGCCCACCGGACGGCTGTCCGGTACTGCCGGGTCGACGGTGTGAGGGGCCGTCGGCTTCCGTCGGGCCCGGTCGGTCGACCGGATCGGGCGACAGGGGCGGGCGGGCCGGCCGGGAGGGCTCCCGGGGCGGCGGACGACGGCGACGGTGACGTGGACGGCGAAGGGTGGCGACGTCAGCGACAGCAGGCGCTGCAGATGAGCGCGTGGTCGATGTACCGCCGGACCGTCAGCGCCGGAGTGACCGGGATGGGGAGAGCCAGGGAGGCGAACACGGCCGCGGCACGTCGCTGTTCGACGTTCACGGTACGGTCCTCCCCCCTCTGGTCTCGATGCGCCGACACGTCCCTGTGCCGCGCTGCGGCGCGCGTGCCGGACGCACTCGGTGCGCGACACGTTCGAGGCACCCGGGCAACCGGCCGGGCGGCCTCTGTCCACAGAGCCTTCCACGCCCGGCCCGTCAAGGCAACCTGCCTGCCTCCGATCGTCCGGCATGTGAACACGGAAATGAGACGCTGACGCGGCACCACCCGCCGCGACCGGGACGGCAGCCCGGTCACGGTCGGTCCCCGGACGGGCCCGGGACGGTCCCCGCGCGGGCCCGGCGCGGGCCCGGCGCGGGCTCAGACCGCGGCCGGCGCGCTCCGCCGACGGGCGGCCGCGTGCTCGACCAGCGCCACCAGCAGTTCCTTGCCGTCCTCGCGCAGGCGGGCGTCGCAGAGCACCACGGGGATGCCCGGGTCGAGGTCGAGCGCGTCCCGGACCTCCTCGGGGGCGAAGACCTCGCTGCCCTCGAAGCAGTTCACGGCCACCAGGAAGGGGATGCCCCGCTGCTCGAAGAAGTCCACCGAGGGGAAGCAGTCCGCAAGGCGCCGGGTGTCGGCCAGCACCACCGCGCCGAGCGCGCCCCGGGCCAGTTCGTCCCAGACGAACCAGAACCGGTCCTGGCCGGGCGTGCCGAACAGGTAGAGGGCGAGCCCCGGCCGCAGGTCGATCCGGCCGAAGTCCATCGCCACCGTGGTGGTGCGCTTGGCCTCCACGCCCGCGGTGTCGTCCACCGGGCGGCCCAGCTCGCTGAGTTCCTCCTCGGTGCGCAGCGGGCGGATCTCGCTGACCGAGCCGACCAGGGTGGTCTTGCCCGCGCCGAAGCCGCCGGCGACCAGGATCTTCACCGCGGCCGCCGGGCCGCCCCGCCAGCGCGGGTCGTTGGCCCGGTCGCCACCCGTGCCGCCGGCCCGGTGGTGGGCGGTCGGCGGCTGGGCGGCGGCGGTCGCGGGCAGGTCAGAGCGCACGGAGTCCATTGATCACGTCTCGCAGCAGGCGCTCGTCCGGCAGCTCGGCGAGCGGAACGGGTCGGGTGACGCTGATCAGCTCGGCGTCGTAGAGATCGCCGAGCAGGACGCGCACGACGCTGACCGGCAGGTCGGTGTAGGAGCCGAGCTCGGCCACGGAGATCGGCTCCCGGCGGCACCAGTCCAGGATGGTCTGGTGCTCCGGGTCGAGCACGTGCGCGGGTACGGCCCCCGTGGCCGGCGCGGGGTCCTTGGCGGTGATCAGCGAGATCAGGTCGAACAGGCCGTCCTCGACCGGCCGGGTCCGGCCGCGGGTCATCGAGTACAGCCGCACCACCGGGCCGGCGTCGTCGTCGAACCAGCGGTCGTCGACCGGGGTCCGCGCCCGGAACAGGTCGACGCCGGGCTCGGCCCCGTCCGGACCCTCCGAGCCCTCCGGCTCCGGGCCGTCCGGG
This sequence comes from Kitasatospora sp. NPDC057692, assembly GCF_042799475.1. Lineage (NCBI taxonomy): Bacteria > Bacillati > Actinomycetota > Actinomycetes > Kitasatosporales > Streptomycetaceae > Kitasatospora > Kitasatospora sp. NPDC057692. The sequence goes on from NZ_JBHVIV010000004.1 coordinate 69,923, forward strand.
GCCGGGCCCCGGTCGTCCGGCCCCGGGTCCGGAGGCACCGGCGTCGGTTCCTCGTCCGCCATCGGACCGCTCATCTCCCGGGCGGGGCCACGTCGGCGCGCGGTTCGGCGGCCAGGTGCTCGCCGACCCGCTTGACCAGCAGGGCCATCTCATAGGCGATCTGGCCGATGTCCGCCTCGGCCTCGCTCAGCACCGCGAGGCAGCTGCCGTCGCCGGCCGCGGTGATGAACAGGAAGGCCTCGTCCAGCTCGACCATGGTCTGGCGCACGCCGCCGACCTTGAAGTGCCCGCCGGCGCCCTTCGCCAGACTGTGGAACCCGGCCGCGACGGCGGCCAGGTGCTCGGCGTCCTCCCGGTCGAGGTCGCGGGAGGCGCCGGTGGCCAGGCCGTCGCTGGAGAGGATCACCGCATGTCGGAGCGCGGCGACGCGTCCCACCAGGTCGTCCAGGAGCCAGTTGAGGTCTCCGGGCGACTGCGTCGAAGTGGTCATGATTCTGTTCCTTCCGCTGGAGCGGGTGGTGCGGTGATGCGGTGATGCGGGTCGTGCGGTCGTGCGGGTCGTGCGGGTCGTGCGGTGATACGGGCCTTACGGATCGAACGGATCGAACGGGACAAGCGGATCGAGCGGGTCGAACGCGTCATACCGGTGGTGCGGGTGGTGCCGTGCTCTCGGACGGCCCGTCGGACAACGGACCGGCGGGTGCGCCCGGTTCCGCCGCGGCACGCGGAGCCCGGGCGAACCTGGCCGGCGGCGGGACCGGAGCGCGACGGGCCAGCGGTGCCGGTTCGCCTCCGGCGGGGCCGGGCAGCGCCGCCGGGGCGGGCGCCGGGCTGATCGCGCGGCGCCCCGGGTCCGGCGGCTGCCAGCCGGGGACGGGCCCGGGCGCCGGTGCCGGCCGGGGATCGGGCGCGGCACCGGTGGCGCCCCGGCCCCGGGTGAAGCCGCGTTGGAACGAGGCGAAGGTGGCCCGGGCCTCCTCGGGCGAACGCTCGCGCGCCGCCTCCGCTCCGCCGTCCGGCCGCTCGCCGCCCGGGGTGGCGGCCGCGGTCTCCACCGCCCGCTCGCGCAACTGCGGGGCGAGGCTCGCCTGCCGGACGCGGCGCGGCAGGGCACCCGGCGCGGCGCCGTCACGCGGTGCGCCGACCCGCGGTGCGCCGTTGCGCGGCGGGGCGGTGTCCTGGGGGGCGGCCACCACGGCGTCCACCACGGCCTCCGCCGCCGTGTCCGTCACGGTGTCCGCCACGGGCGCGCCCTCGGCCTCGGCGCGCCGGTGCCGACCGGTACCGGGACCGGCCTCGCCGCCGGGCGCCGGGACGAGCACCGGCCCACCGGTGCCCCGCGACCGGCGCGGCAGTCCGCCGGGCGTGCGCGCGGGTTCGGGCGCCGACGGGCGCGGCCCTCCGCTGATCCGGTGCCGCCCGCCCTCGCCGTTCGAGCCGTGCGAGCCGTGCGAGCCGTGCGACCCGTTCGAGCCGTACGATCCATTGGCCCCATTGACCCCGTTGGCCCCGTGCGACCCGTTGGATCCCCCGGCGCCGTTCACCGCACCCGGGCCGCCGAGGGTGCCCGCCGCCTCGTCCGCGCCGAGCGCCGGCACCGCGACGAGGTCGCGCCGACCGGCCACCCGCCGCCCCCCGCCCGCACCGGCACCGGCGCCCGCGCCCGCGCCCGCGGCGGGCGGCTCCGGCCGCCCGTCCGGCGCCTCCGCCAGCAGCTCGCGGGGTATCAGCACCACCGCCGTGGTCCCCCCGTACGGCGAGGGCCGCAGGTGCACTCGGATGCCGTGCCGCCGGGCCAGCCGGCTGACCACGAACAGGCCCAGCCGGTCGGTGTCGGCGAGGTCGAACTCCTGCTCCACGGCGAGGCGTTCGTTGATCCCGGCGAGGGCCTGCTCGCTCAGCCCGAGCCCCCGGTCGTCGATCTCCAGCGCGAAGCCGTGCGCGACCACCTCGCCCTGGACGGTGACCTGGGTGGCGGGCGGGGAGTAGACCGCAGCGTTCTCGACCAGCTCGGCGACCAGGTGGGTGACGTCCGCGACCGCGCTGCCGAGCAGCCCGGTGCCGGGGAACGGCCGGACGATCACCCGGGCGTAGTCCTCGACCTCGCCGACCGCCGCGCGGACCACGTCGACCATCCGCACCGGCTTGCGCCAGGCCCGGCCCGGCGAGCCGCCGGCCAGGATGATCAGGCCCTCGGCGTGCCGGCGCATGCGGGTGGTGAGGTGGTCGACCTTGAAGAGGTCCTCCAGCTCCGCCGGGTCCTCGGTGCGCCGCTCCATGGTGTCCAGCAGGGTCAGCTGGCGGTGCAGCAGCACCTGGCTGCGCCGGGCCAGGTTGACGAAGACCGCGGAGACCCCGCGCCGCAGTTCGGCCTGCTCGACGGCGGCCTCGACGGCGGCCCGCTGGACGGCGTTGATCGCCTGTCCGACCTGGCCGATCTCGGCCGCGCCGAACTCCAGCTCGGGGGCCTCGGCGGCGACGTCGACCGCCTCGCCCTTGCGCAGCCGCAGCATCACCGAGGGCAGCCGGGTGCCGGCCAGCTCGTTCGCGGCGTTGCGCAGGCCGATCAGCTCGCGGACCAGGCCGCGGCCGATCCGGTAGGAGATGAGCACCGAGAGCACCACGGCGACCAGGCCGATCACACCGGCGATGCCGCCGCGCCAGAGCAGTCCGATCGCGTAGGAGTGGTCGCGGTCGTCGATGGTGCCGGCGAGCCGGGAGTTGATCGCGGCGAGGTCGCCGAGCGCGTGGTCGGCGGTCTGCCGCCAGTTGCCGCCGTTGATCGCCTGGACCACCCGCTCGGGGCCGCCCGCGCCGACGAAGTCCGCCTCGGCCCGGGACAGCGCGGCCCAGGCCTCGCCGCCGCGAAGGGCGATGTAGTCGGCCTGGTCGACCGGGTCCAGCTCGGCGATGTAGACGGTGAACAGGGCCTGCTGGTTGTGCAGGGCGTCGAGCGCGACCTGGTACTGCTCGGGCGTCGGCCGGGCGACCGCGGTGCGCAGCCCCTCCATCGCCGCGTCCTCCTGGGAGAGGTACTCGCGGGCGCGCACCAGCTCGGTCAGGATGGTGCCCTGGCGCGGGAGCTGGCCGCTCTGGCGGGCGACGAAGGCCGACCGGAAGGCGAAGGTGGGCTTGACCAGGTCGCTGTACTGCGCGAGCGCGAACTCCCAGTTGAGCGCGGCCCGGCCGACCTGGGCGCGCAGCGGGGCGAGCTGGTCGGCGGCGGCGAGGATCTGCAGCAGGCGGCCGCGCTGGGCCTCGTCGAGCCGGCCGCTGCGGGTGTCCTTCTTCTGCCGCAGCACGGCGAGGTCCCGGTCGGTGACGGCCTGGGCCTGTTCGAGGGCGTCCCGGGCGGCGCGCGAGGCCGGGTCGGCCAGCCGGCTGACGGCGGCCCGGCGCTCGTTCTGCAGATCGTGCGCGTACTGGTCGACCGGGGTGCCGAACTCGCTGTACGTCCGGCTGAGGTCCAGCCGGCTCCAGACGTCCCCGGCGGTGGTGAGCGTCGCGTACGCCCAGAGGGCGGCGAGGGCGACGATGGGCACCAGGAGCAGCGCGATGATCTTCGCGCGGATCGAGCTGCTGCGCAGACGCATGGAGTCCTCGGTCGGGAAGTGCCAGGCGCGGACGGGGTGCGGGCGGTGGGGTCGGCGGGGGCGTGGATCGGCGCGGACGGACGGCGGGTTGGTACGGACCAGGTGCCGGTCCGGGGGTGCTTTTCAGGACAGGCCGGGAGCCCCGGCCGCAGGTCTGCGAGACTCTACTACGCCCTGACCACTCGTTCGAGGGTCGAACCCGGCCTCTCTTCGCCCCGGGCCGGATCGTGTCCGGATCGGCACCAAGATCACCGGTTTCGCACCGCCGCCGCACCTCCCCCGCACGGCTCTCACCCCGTCGTCACGCCGCTGACCGGCGGCGCGAGGACGGCGGACGACCGTTCCGCGGCACTCTCCGCACGACCCGGTGCCGATCTCGTCGCGTCACGGTCACAACCCTGGGCAGTCGGCACGCTATCCGATAGTTTCGCTCCACCTGCAGGACTGATCGGGGGGATCGTGCGCGAGTTCACCACCCCCGCCCCGGCCGGACCGCCGGCCACCGGCGGGCTGGCCGACTCGCTCTACGACACCGCCGAAAGATCCCCGGCCCTGCCCCAGTTGGCCCGCCCCGTCGAGAGCACCCGGCGCCCCGGGAGCCCGCGGTACGCCGACGGGAGCCCGCGGTCCGCCGAGAGCCCGCGCTCCGCCGACGGCGGCCCCCGGCCCGCCGGGGACGGCGGCTGGCAGGACGTCACCGCCGCCGGCTTCCGCGACGAGGTGCTCGCCCTCGCCAAGGGCCTGCTCACCCGCGGCGTGCGCTACGGCGACCGGGTCGCGCTGATGTCCCGCACCCGCTACGAGTGGACGCTGTTCGACTACGCGCTCTGGTCGATCGGCGCGATCCCCGTCCCCGTCTACCCCACCGCCGCCGCCGAGCAGGTCCGCTGGATCCTCGCCGAGACCCAGGCGGTGGCCTGCCTGGTCGAGGACGAGGACCACGCGATGACCGTCGGCGCGGTCTGCGACGCGTTACCCGACCTCACCGGCATCTGGCAGCTGGACCGGGGCTGCGTCGCCTCGATCGTCGAGGACGGTCGCGAGGTCCCCGACTCGCTGGTGCACCGCCAGCGCCTCGGCGTCACCGCCGGCACCGTCGCCACCGTCGTCTACACCTCCGGCACCACCGGCCGCCCCAAGGGCTGTCTGATCACCCACGGCGCCCTGGCCGACGCGGCCGACGCGCTGCTCGCCTGCTGGGACGAGGCACTGCGCGACACCGGCGGCCACCAGCCCTCCACCGTGCTCTTCCTGCCACTGGCGCACGTCTACGGCCGGATGGTGCAGATCGCGGCGTTGCGCGGCGGCTTCCGGCTCGGCCACGTCCCCGAACTGTCCACCGACGCGCTGCTGCCCGCCCTCGCCGCGCTGCGCCCGACCTTCCTGCTCGTCGTGCCGTACGTGCTCGACAAGGTGTTCCAGCAGACCCGGCGCACCGCCGAGGAGGCCGGGCGCGGCGAACTCTTCGAGCAGGCCCGGCAGGTGGCCGTCGACTGGGCCGCCGGCCGCGAGCAGCGCGCCTTCGGCCACGGCCCCGGACCCGGACCCGCGCTGCGGCTGCGCCACCTGGCCTACGAGCGGACCGTCCACCCGCGACTGCGCGCGGTGTTCGGCGGCCGGCTGCGGACCCTGATGTGCGGCGGCTCGACGCTGGAGCGCGAACTCGGCCTGTTCTACGCCGGGATCGGCTTCCAGCTCTACGAGGGCTACGGGCTCACCGAGACCTCCGCCGCGATCACCGGCAACCCGCCCGGGCGCTCGAAGATCGGCACGGTCGGGCGGCCGGTGCCCGGTGCCACCGTGGCGATCGCCGACGACGGCGAGATCTGGGTCCGCGGCCCCGGCGTCTTCGGCGGCTACCTCAACCACCCGGGCTGCACCGCCGAGTCGCTGATCGACGGCTGGTTCGGCACCGGCGACCTCGGCATCCTGGACGAGGACGGCTACCTCACCGTCACCGGCCGCAAGAAGGACCTCATCGTCACCAGCAGCGGCAAGAACCTCGCCCCCGCCGCCCTGGAACTCCGGGTCGAGACCCACCCGCTGGTCTCGCAGTGCCTGGTGGTGGGCGACGACCGCCCCTATGTGACCGCGCTGATCACCCTCGACCCGACGGCGCTGGCGCACTGGCTGAAACGGCGCGGCCGCGGGCAGGCGGACCCGTGGGCGGTGCTCGGTGACGAGGAGCTGCACGCCGAGATCCAGCGCGCCGTCGCGGCGGCCAACACCGCCGTCTCGCGCGCCGAGTCGATCCGCGCGTTCCGTCTGCTGCCCCGGGAGTTCGGCGTGGAGCAGGGACTGATGACCCCCTCGCTGAAGCTGCGGCGGACGGCGATCACCGCGCACTACTCCGCGGACATCGAGGAGCTGTACGCCCCCTGACGGTGCGTCTTGTCCTTTTTGCCGCAGGACCGGTGAGCCGGAGACCGTCCGCCACTCCTTGACGATCGGAGTGGTCCAGTCCATTGTTTTGCTCCGGTCAGAGTGCGGCACGCCGACGGCTCCCGCCCCCTCCGGGAGCACCCCCCATCCCCACCTCCCCCATCCCCATGCCCGCGCGCCCGCCCCAACGGGCGCGCGCCCCCACGCAGGGAGTCCCCACGTGTCCATGTCCTCGCGCATGTCCGCACGCCTGTCGGCGCTGGGCGCCTGCGCCGCGCTGCTGGCGGCCGGCCTCGCCGGACCCGCCGCGGCCGCCGCGCCCGGGTCCACCGCCGCGGCCGACGCCGCCGCGCCCACCGTCAACCTGGCCACCAACCCCGGGTTCGAGATCCCCGCCTCCTCACTCGCCGACTGGGGCAGCGTGCCCGGCTGGCGCTGCTCCGGCGGGCCCGCCGAGGCCTCCGTCACCACCACCGCCCCGCACACCGGCGGCTCCGCCCTGGCCGTCACCCCGGCGGGCGACGAGTCCACCGGCGAATGCGTGCAGACCGTCTCGGTCCGGCCCAACACCACCTACACCGCCTCCGCCTGGGTCCGCGGGACGTTCGTCTTCCTCGGCGCCACCGACGGCACCGACCGCCCGACGCCCCCCGCCTGGACCGACAGCACCAACGGCGGCTGGCAGAAGCTGACCACCCGGTTCACCAGCGGCCCCACCGCCACCACCGTCCGGCTCGCCGTCCACGGCTGGTACCAGCAGGGCCCGTTCGCGGTCGACGACGTCCGGGTCGACGGCCCCGCGCCCGCCCCCGCGACCGCCGCCGCCTCGGTGCCGACCAGCGACAAGGTGGTCTTCTTCACCATCGACGACGGCTGGCAGACCACCCCGGAGGCGGAGAGGTTCATCGCCGACCACCAGCTGCCGATCACAGCCTTCCCTCTGCCGATGGCCGCCGCCGCCAACCCCGGCTACTTCCAGCGGGTCACCGCCGTGCCCGGCTCCTCCGTGCAGAACCACAGCGTCTCCCACCCGGACCTCACCAAGCTCTCCCCGGCCGAGCAGCAGGTGGAGATCTGCGACGCCCGGGACTCGCTGACCCGCCAGTTCGGCACCGCGCCCACCGTGTTCCGCCCGCCGTACTTCGCCTGGAACGCCGACACCCTGCAGGCGGCCGCCAACTGCGGCATGCGCACCGTGCTCACCGCCGACGCGGACTTCAGCTGGGGCGCCTCGAACGTCTGGCACGAGGGCACCCTGTCGCCCGGGGACGTCGTCCTCATGCACTGGACGGACACCCTCGCCGGCGACCTCCAGCGCGCCCTGGCCGCCGCCGAGACCGCCGGCCTCAAGCCCGCCGGGCTGGCCTCCTACCTGCGCTGACGCCGCCTCGGCCCCGGGCGAGGGAGCGGGCCCGCGCCCGACAGCGCCAGGCACCACCTCGCACCGCCGGTCCCCGTACGGGGGCCGGCGGTGCGTCCGTTCCGCGCCCTGCCCGTGGCCGGGACGAGACCCTCCGCCGTCAGACTCGTCCCCATGGGGAGACCAGGGACACAGACCTTCCAGGGGCCGCGCTCCTTCCCGCCGAACCGCCCGCCCACGGACCAGACCTGCGACAGCGGCCGGCTCCCGGTACCCGGCGACGGTCCGCGCCGCTACGGTGTCGACGTGCGCGGCACCGAACCCGCCGCCGCCTCCCGGGTCTCCTTCGACACCGGGGACCGGGACCTCTCCCGCCCCTCCCCCGGCCAGGTCCGGGCGCACGCCCGGATCCGGACTCCGGAGGAGTTCGAACCCCACCCCCGCAGCGCATGCTGACCGCGCTGCACGCCTCGGTCGCGTCGTGGGCCCGCCCCGGCGCGCGCAACGAGGACTTCGCCCTGGCCGCCGCCGACGTGGTGGTCGTCCTGGACGGCGCGGGCCTGCCCGCCGGCCTTGAGACCGGGTGCGCGCACGGCGTGCCGTGGTTCGTGGGAACGCTGGGAGCCGCGCTCCACCGCCGGGCCGCCGACCGGCGCACCGGTCTCGCGGACTGCCTGGCCGGGGCGATCCGGCAGACCGCGCGGGCCCACGCGGCCGACTGCGACCTGGCGAACCCGCTCACCCCATCGGCGGCGGTCGCCGTCGCCCGGACCCGCGCCGACCGGTGGGAGTGGCTGGTCCTCGCCGACTGCACGGTCGCGCTGCGGCTGGACGAGGAGGGCGTGCGCACCGTCTCGGACCACCGCGTCTCGGACGTCACCACCGCGCAGCGCGCGGCCCTGGCCGCCGAGGTGGACCGGCTCGGGCCCGCCGAGCGGGCCGCCGTCCTCGCCCGCGCCCAGCGCCGGGTGATGAACACGCCCCGGGGCTACTGGGCGGCCGCCGCCGACCCGGCCGCGGCGGCGCAGGCGCTGACCGGCTCGGTGCCGCTCGCCCGGCTGCGGGCCGCGGCGCTCCTCACCGACGGAGCGGCCCGCCCGGTCGACGACTTCGCCGTCTGCGACTGGCCCGACCTGCTGGCCGAACTGGAGGACCACGGCCCCCGCCGGATCATCGCCCGCACCCGGGAGCTGGAGCGCTCCGACCCCGACGGCCTCCGCTGGCCGCGCACCAAGTGCCACGACGACGCGACGGCCGTCCTGCTCCTGCCCCGCCGCTCGGCCGACGGCTGACGCCCGTCTCCGGGCGGCCGCTCATTGACAGTGGCCGCTCGTTGACAGTGGCCGAAGGGGGTGCTCTGATGGGGCGCGTGCAGCGTGGCGCCGGCCAAAGAGACTTGGGCCGGCCGGCGACCGGGCCGGCACCTGACACCGAGGGACATCGCGCGATGAGTTCGTACTCCGCTGCCCTTTCCTGACCTTTCCGCACGGCCGCGGCCAAGGTCCGCGGTCGTCCGCTCCCCCTGTTCGGAGATCAGTCCAGACCCATGCCCATGCCCTCTTCTTCTTCCTCTGCTTCCTCTTCCTCTCCTTCTCCTTCCTCCTTCCGATCCGCCCTGTCGTTCAACCAGTCCGTCATCGAGGAGTTCCGCGCCAACGGCGGGCGCGTCGGCGGGCCCTTCGAAGGCGGGGACCTGCTGCTGTTGACCACGGCGGGCACGCGGACCGGGCAGGCGCACACCGTGCCGCTCGGCTTCCTGCGGGCCGAGGGCCTCCTGCTGGTCGTCGCCTCGGCGGCCGGGGCGGCCGAGCACCCGCAGTGGTACCGCAATCTGGTCGCCTGCCCGGCGGTGCGGGTGGAACTCGGCGAGGAGGCGTTCGACGCGGTCGCCGTCCCGGCCGAGGGCGCGCGGCGGGACCGGCTCTTCGCGGACGTGGTCCGGGCCGCGCCCGGGTACGGGGACTACCAACGGCACACCCGGCGGGTGCTGCCGGTGGTCGCCCTGGAGCGCCGCTGAGCGAACGGGCCCGCCGGCCCCTCCCCCTGTGAGGGACCGGCGGGCTCGCGCCCGGTCCGGGCCTGCGCATCCGCGCTCCGATCCGGGCGGACGCTCAGACCCGGGCGGGCGCTCAGACTTGAACGGACACTCAGACCTGGGCGGAGAACACCGGGAGGTAGCCGCCCGACTGGCCGACGGCCTTGGGGTGGTAGCTCTCGTCGACCGGCAGCGTGGTGCTGTTCAGCCAGGTGGTGCTGGAGCCGCAGATCTCGTGCTCGCGGAAGATCGAGCGGACGTCGCCGAAGGCGAAGCCCGCGTTGGCCGCGCGCTTGGCGATGACGTCGTCGAGCGTGTCGGCGGCGCCGTTGATGGCGGCCCGCTTGGTGTCGCCGATGCCGAAGATGCAGCTGCCGCCGACCTTGTACATGTGCGGGTAGCCGAGCACGACGACCCGGGCGTTCGGCGCCTTGGCGCGGATCGTCGAGTAGACCCGGTCGAGCTGGGCGGGCAGCGTGCTGGTGGCGTAGTTCTTCGCGGTGGCGACGGCGTTGAGGCAGGCGCTCTCGGAGTCCAGGACGCACGTCTGCATCGTGTCCGCGAAGCCCGCGTCGTTGCCGCCGATGCTGATGCTGACCAGGGTGGTGGTCGAACTCAGCGAGGCCACCTGGGTGTTGAGCACATCACCGGTTCTGGCTCCGGAACAGGCGACGAACTTGAACGACGTCGGCGCGTGCGCGTTCTTCCACAGGTACGCGTACGCGTTGGTGCTGCGCTTGCAGCTGCCGCTCTCGCTCGTGTAGCTGCCGGCACCGACGCCGGCGGAGTACGAGTCGCCCAGAGCGACGTAGTTGACACCGGCGGCGTGGGCCGTGCCGGCCGCGGCCAGCGTGGTGAGGGACAGGAGGGCCGCGGTGACGGCGGCGGACATGACTCGGGCAGGGCGTGGCATGATCGTCTCCCGGTAGTGACGTGTGTCACGCAATTTGATACCAGGCGGTAGCTTTGATGTGAAGCTGTCATGCCAAGTCAATTGACGAACAGTCTGACAACCGCCGGGTGAACGCGCCCCTTCCTCACTACGGGCGACCGGGCGCGCGCCCTTGGTGACCGGACGGGGCGTCACCCGTCCGAGGGACGACGGCTACGCGGGCCCGCCGGCGTGGAGGACGATCTCCAACTCGAATCCCTGGCGGTCGATCAGGTGGACCGCCTCACCGGTGTCCACCCGGACCGTCCAGCCGGCGGCGAGCGCGGCGGCCACCGCCGGGCGGCCGCCGTGCACGGCGAGGTGGTTGAGGCCGGCCCGCAGCCGCTGGTGGCCGCCCGGCAGCAGCGCGGGCGACTGCTCGATCACCAGATAGGCGTCACCGAGGCGCCAGCTGCGACCGCTCGGCCAGTGCTGGAACGGCTCGCACCCGAGCGCGAGCAGCACCGGACCCCACTGCTCCGCCGCGACCGCCAGGTCGTCCGTCCACAGCTCCACGTGGTGGAACAGGCCCCGGGCACGGGGCGGCCGCGATGTGCTCACCGGCCACCGCGTCGACCCGGCGGGTGATCCGACAGGTGATCCGACGGACGGTCCGTCGGACGGTCCGTCGGGCGGTACGGCATGGCGGGTGCCACGTTGGATGCGGCGGGGGCGGGGGCGATGCCGGGGAACACCTCGCAGCCCTCGGCCGGCAGTTCCTCGATCGTCTCGTTGGCCGCCGCGGGCACGCCGAGCCACCGGACGGCGGTCGTCACCGCCGCACGGGCCTGGCGCAGGCCGGGCGTGCCCCAGCCGAGCAGCTCGACGGCGAGGCCCGGCGCCACCAGCAGCCGCCGGTAGTGCCGCCCCGAGGCCGGGTCCGGCGCGCTCGGACCGACCGCCCGCAGCGCGGCGGTCATCCGGACCCGGGCGCACTCGTTCCCGCCGTTGGCCGAGCCGACCCGGTCGTAGAGGTACCCGAGGTAGTACGCCGTGCCGATCAGCGCCTGCGCCTCCTCGCCCGCCTCCCGGGCCAGCGCGGAGCCGGGATCGCCGGCGTCCTCCGGCTCCAGCGAGCCGCCGGGCAGCGAGACGATGCCGTCCTTGGGGTTGACCAGCGTCAGCACCCGGCCGTCGGGCGCGAACAGCCACCCCCACGACTGCTTGACCGCGAGCCCCGGGGGCACCCGTTCGCCCGGTCGCCACGGCCACCCCGCGGTGGGACGCCGGCGCACCCGGCCGAGCAGCTCGGCGATCTCCTCGCTGTACTCGATCCGGCTCATGCGTCCCCCTTTCGGTGTCGGGCTCGCCGGACCGAGGGGGCGCGGGACGTTCACGGTGCACGGGGACGTTCGCGGTGCCAGGTTCGGGGCCGGTCGGGCGGAAGCGGCGGTATGGGGCACCGGCCGTTCCCACTGTTGATCTTTCCCGAAATCTTCCCCGAACAGGCGGTCGATGAACAGTCCCCAGCGCCGCTTGGTGGACACCGGGGGCCGAACGCCTTGGTCGGCCCGGCCTTCCCTGCTCGGCCCCGATCGCCCCCGATCGGCTCCGGTCAGCCCTGATCGGCTCCGGTCAGCCCAGGGGCCCACCCCCGTCCTCCGCCGCGGGCGGCGCCGGGAGAGGGAAGCCCGGCAGTGGGACGGCCGCAGGCGGGAAGGGCAGGCCGCGGCCGACGTCGTCGGCCAGCTCGTCCAGCACCTCCCGGACCGTCATCGGCCACAGTCTCCCGCCGCGCAGCGCCCAGCCCCGCACCGTCTGCCCGCCGGGCACCGCCGGATCCCCGTGCAGCACCATCGCCCCCGCGCCACCGGCGGCCAGCCCCGCCGCCAGCGTCACGCAGAACGCCTCCCCGTCCCGCCCCGCCGTGGCGAACCGGCCCCGCTCCACCAGGAGGTCGCTCGCCGAGGTCAGCTCCTCGCCGTCCTCGGGGCCGTGGCAGCGCAGGGTCAGCAGGTGGAGGCCGTCACCGGCACCGGCCGCCACCGCCGACCCGACCTCGACCGCGTGCCGCATCACCGCCACCAGCCGCCGCTCCGCCGGCGGCCCCTCGCCGACCGCCGCCAGCAGCGCCGCCGTCGCGATGGTGATCCGCACCCTCGCCCGGTGGTCGTCGGCCAGCTCCGGGAGCAGCACGGCCAGCCGCTGCCCGGCGTGGACGAACGGCTCCCCGGCCAGCTCGGGATCGGCCGCGTACGCGACCCGGGCCGCCGCGTCCCCGGGGTCGAAGCCGAGCGCCTCGCAGTACTCCTCGTAGTCCGCCGGGTCCAGTACCCGCAGGTGGACCTCGAAGCCGTGCCCGCCCAGCGCCCTGAGCTGGAGCGCCAGCCTCCGCAGGTAGGCCCGGAACGACAGCCCGTCGAACAGGCCGTGCCCCGCGAGGTCGGCGAAGTCGGCCGCGCGGACCACCACCGCGAGCGCCACCGGCTGCGGCGGCGGCGCCCCGCGCGGCCTCCCCCACCGCCGTCCCCGCACGCCCGGACCGCCCGGACCGCCGCCCGGAGGCCGCCCGCCGAAGCCCCGCGGCCCCGGACCGCCCGGCCCGGACCCGCGCCGCCCCGCGCACCCGCCCCGGGCCCCGTCCCGCATCCCGTCCCGCACGACCATCTCCCCGTCCTCCCGCCGTCCAGACCTGCCGACCTGTCGACCTGCCGCGCACCTGGCGCGCACCTGGCGCGCCCGTCGCACCGGCCCCGCGAGCCCCTCGGCTCCCGACGACCGCGACCATACACACGGTCACTGACAATCGACCCAGCGCGACCGCCGCCGGAGGGCCGGGAGCACCGACGGGGCGGACGGGGAATTCCGTTCCGTGCCGGGTTGTCGGTGCCGCCCGTTATGGTCGGGGACCATGCGACTGCTGCATACCTCCGACTGGCACCTGGGGCGATCGTTCCACCGGGAGAGCCTGCACGACGCCCAGCGCGCGTTCCTGGACCACCTGGTGGCGGTGGTCCGGGACGAAGGCGTGGACGCCGTGCTGGTCGCCGGTGACGTGTACGACCGCGCGCTGCCGGGGCTGGAGGCGGTGGCGCTCTTCGACGACGTGCTGCACCGGCTGGCAGACCTCGGCGTGCCGACGGTGTTCATCAGCGGCAACCACGACTCCGCCCGCCGCCTCGGCGTGGGCGCGGGCCTCATCGGCCGGGCCGGCGTCCACCTGCGGACCGATCCGGGCGAGTGCGCCGAGCCGGTGCTGCTCGCCGACGAGCACGGGCCGGTCGCCGTCTACGGGCTGCCGTACCTGGAACCGACGCTGGTCCGGGAGCGGTTCGGGCTGGCCCGGGGCGGCCACGCGGCCGTGCTCGGCGCGGCGATGGAGCAGGTCCGGTCCGACCTCGCGGCCCGGCCGCCCGGCACTCGCGCGGTGGTCCTGGCGCACGCCTTCGTCACCGGCGGCGAGCCCAGCGACAGCGAGCGCGACATCGCGGTGGGCGGGGTCGCGGCCGTCCCCGCCTCCGTGTTCGACGGCGTGCACTACGCCGCGCTCGGCCATCTGCACGGCTGCCAGACGCTCGCCCCGCACCTGCGCTACAGCGGCTCCCCACTCGCCTACTCCTTCTCCGAGCACGAGCACCGCAAGAGCATGTGGCTGGTCGACCTGGCGGCGGACGGCGCGGTCACCGCCGAGCGGGTGCCCTGCCCGGTGCCCCGCCCGCTGGCCCGGCTGCGCGGTCGGCTCGACGAGCTGCTCACCGACGAGCGCCACACCGCCGCCGAACAGTCCTGGGTGCAGGCCACCCTCACCGACCCGAGCCGCCCGAGCGAGCCGATGGAGCGGCTGCGCCGCCGCTTCCCGCACACCCTCCAGCTGCTCTTCGAACCGGAGGAGACCACCGCCGCCTCCTCGGCGTCCTACGCGGCCCGGGTCGGTGGGCGGACCGACCTGGAGATCGCCGAGGGCTTCCTGCGGCACGTGCGCCCCGGCGCCGCGCCGGACGCCGAGGAGCTGGACTGGCTGCGCGAGGGCTTCGAGCGCGTCCGGGAGACCACCGACCGGAAGGCGGAGCTGCCCCGATGAGACTCCACCGGCTGACGGTGACCGCGTTCGGCCCCTTCGCGGGCACCGAGGCGGTCGACTTCGACGCGCTGGCCGCCGGCGGGCTGTTCCTGCTGCGCGGCGCGACCGGCGCGGGCAAGAGCAGTGTGCTGGACGCGGTCTGCTACGCCCTCTACGGCGAGGTGCCCGGTGCCCGGCGGGCCAACCGGCTGCGCAGCGACCACGCCGAGCCGGACCGGCTGACCACCGTCCGGCTGGAGCTGACGCTGGGCGGGCGGCGGCTGGAGATCACCCGCGTCCCGGAGCAGCCCCGGCCGAAGAAGGTCGGCCGCGGCATGACGCTCGAACGCGCCCAGACACTGCTGCGCGAGTGGTCCGCCGACGGTGCGGGCACCGGCGACGGCGCACCGGGCTGGCGGGCCGTCAGCAAGTCGCACCAGGAGGCCGGGGAGGAGATCCACCGGCTGATCGGGATGAGCCGGGACCAGTTCTGCCAGGTGGTGCTGCTGCCGCAGGGCGACTTCGCGCGTTTTCTGCGGGCGGACTCGGAGGAGCGCGGCAAGCTGTTGCGCCGGCTGTTCGACACCGAGCGGTTCCAGTCCGTCGAGGCCTGGCTGGCCGAGCAGCGCCGGGGCCACGAGGCCGCCGTCCAGGCGGGTCGCCGACAGCTGCGCGACCTGGCGAGCAAGGCGGAGCAGGCGGCCGGCCCGGGCGCCGAGCCGGCCGCGGGCCCGGTGCCCGGTGCGGAGGAGTCCGGCCCCGCGGGTGCCGCGGCGGACACCGAGCTCACCGCCGGCGTGCTGGGCTGGGCGGCCGTGCTGCGCGGCGGCGCGGCCGAGCAGCTGACCGTCGCCGGGGCCGCGCTGGCGGGCGCCGAGGAGGTGCACCGGGCGGCGCAGCGGGCCCGGGAGACCGCCGAGCAGCTGGCCGACCGGCAGGACCGGCACCGGCAGGCGGCGCGGGAGGCGGCCCGGCTCGCCGAGGACGAGCCCGCCCGGGCGGCGGACCGGCAGCGGCTGGCGGCCGCACAGGCGGCGGTCGGCGTCGAGTCGGTGCTGCACCTGCGCGAGCGGGCGGCCGAGGCGTACCGGCGGGCCCGGGAGGAGGAGCACCGGCACCGCGCGGTGCTGGCCGAGGCGGCCGACGGCCCGGCGGGGCGGGGCGTCCTGGCGGACGGCGACCGGACGGACCGCGGCCCGGCGGGCGGCGGCCCGGCGCTGGCGCACGCCGAGGCCGAGGAGCTGGCCGAGGCCGAGCGGCGGCTGCGCGCGGAGGTCGTGCGGCTGGAGGCGGCCCGGGAGGACGAGCGGCAGTGTGCCGAGCTGTCCGGCGCGCGGGCGGCGCTGGCGGCCGACCTACGGCGCGCCGAGGACCTCGCCGAGGAGGCGGGCGACTGGCTGTCCGACTTCGAGCCCCGGCTGGCCGCCCTCCAGGCGGAGGAGTCCGCCGCCCGGGACGCCGCCGGGCGGGTCGAACGGCTGGACGCCCGGCGCGCGGAGCTCGCCGCCCGGCTGGCCGCCGCCCGTGACCGGGACGGCCTCGACCTGGAGATCGACCACGCCCGGCCGCGCACGCTGGCGCTGCGCGCGGAGGCGCTGGACGCCCGGCAGTACGGGCTGGACCTCCGGGAACGCCGGCTGGCCGGAATGGCCGCCGAGCTGGCCGCGCAGCTGGATGCCGGGGAGCCGTGCCGGGTCTGCGGCTCGACGGAGCACCCCGCCCCCGCCCGCCCGGTCGGCGAGCCGGTCCGGGCCGAGGACGAGGAGCGCGCCCGGCGGGCCCAGACGGCCGCCGAGCAGGCCGCCGAGGCGGCGGAGCGGAAGCTGTCCGGCCTCCAGGTGCGCCGGGCGGCGGCCGCCGGCGCGGCTGGTGAGGAGCCCGCCGACGCCCTCGCCGAGGCGCTCGCCGGGCTGGAGCGCGAGCACCGCGAGGCGCTCGGGGCCGCGGAGGGGCTCGGCCCGGCGGGCCGGGCGATCGAGCGGCTCACCGCCGAGCAGGCGGTCCGGCGCACCGCGCTGGCCGACGCCCGTGAGCGGAGCGCCGAGCTGGCCGCCCAGGCGCGGACCCTGCACGCCGAGCAGGAGAAGCGGGGTGCCCGGGTGGCGGCGGCCCGGGGCGACGCACCGTCGGTGGCGGCCCGCGCGGCCGCCCTCGACCGTCTTGCCTCGGCCGTCGCGGCGCTGGCGGGCGCGGCCCGGGCCGCCGCCGAGGCGGCCGACCGGCTCAAGCGGGCCGACGACGAACTGGCCGGCGCCGCGGTGGCGGCCGGGTTCGCGAGCGCGCAGGACGCCGCCGCCGTCCTGCTGCCCCGGCCGGAGCGCGAGCGGCTGGAGCAGCGGCTGGACCGGCACCGGGCGGAGCTGGCGGCGGCCGAGCGGCGGCTCGCCGAGCCGGAGCTGGCCGGCGCCGCCGCCCTGCCGCCCGCCGACCTGCCGGGCACCCGCGCCGCGCTCGGCGCCGCCACCGACCGGCTGCGGACGGCCCACGCGACCCGGGACGCCGCCCGGGCGCGGTGCGAGGCGCTCGCCGCGATCGGGCGGCAGCTGGCCGAGCTGGCCCGCTCGCTCGCCCCTGAGCTGGACCGGTACGCGCGGATCAGCCGGCTGGCGGCGCTGGCGGCCGGCACCTCGGCCGACAACCGGCTCCGGATGCGCCTGGAGTCGTACGTCCTGGCGGCGCGGCTGGAGCAGGTCGCGGCGGCGGCCAGCGACCGGCTGGTCCGGATGTCCGGCGGCCGCTACACCCTCGTCCACAGCGACGACCGGGGCACGGGCAACAAGCGCTCGGGGCTGGCGCTGCGGGTGGTGGACGCCTGGACCGGCACGGAGCGCGACACCGCGACACTCTCCGGCGGCGAGAGCTTCTTCGCCTCGCTGGCCCTGGCGCTCGGCCTGGCCGACGTGGTCACCGACGAGGCCGGGGGCATGCCGCTGGACACCCTGTTCATCGACGAGGGCTTCGGCAGCCTCGACGAGCACACCCTGGAGGAGGTGATGGACGTGCTCGACGGTCTGCGCGAGCGGGACCGCGCGGTCGGCATCGTCAGCCACGTCGCCGATCTGCGCAGCCGGATCCCGGCCCAGCTGCTGGTCCGCAAGGGGCGGCACGGCTCGACCCTGGCCCTGGCGGGACGGGAGGACGCCTGACCGGCGCCCCCACCGAGACCGGAGCCGGGGCCTGGGCCGACACCGAGACCAGCGCCGGGGCCGAGACCAGCGCCGGGGCCGGACCGGTCGCGGTCAGCCGGAGCAGGCGATCCGCTGGGCCTGCTGCCACGTGCAGACGGGGCAGAGGGTGCTGCCCGGGTGGTCGGCGGGCAGTTCGGTCGGCTCGCCGCACAGCACGCAGTCCGCGCGCGGACCGGTGAGGTCCGGGTCGGGCAGCAGGGCCGCCACGACGTCCCCGGCGGCCGGGGCGAGGACGCAGACCTGGTCGGCCGCCGCGGGACCGTCGGTGCCCGGGGCGCCGGTGAGGACACTGTCGTTCACGGCTGTTTCGCTCATGGGGCCTTCTTTACTCCTCGGCCTGGCCCGGTGCAAGGCGCTCTCCGGGGCGGGCGCTACGGTGGCCGCATGCCCGACTCGCCCGGTACCGCACGACCGTTGTCCGCCCTGCAGCGCCGGCTGCTGGCCGCCCGGGCCGCCTCGCCCAGCTACCGCGAGGTGGGCGCCACCCGGGGCACCCGGCTGCCGGAGGGCTACGCGCACCTGCGGCGGCGGGTCCACCTCGGGCACGGCCCGGAGGTGCTGGCGCACGCCGGGCGCTTCGTCCTCGGCTGGGGCTGCCAGCTGGGCACCGGCTTCGCCGTGTACCCGTACGCGCCCGCCGAGACGGGGGCGACCGTGCTGCTGCGCCTCGCCCTGCCCGGCAGCCGGTGGCCCCGGCTGGTGATCCCGTGCCGGGTGGTGTGGACGGTGGACGAGCCGGACCGGATCGGCTTCGCCTACGGAACGCTGCCCGGGCACCCGGAGTGCGGCGAGGAGGCGTTCACGGTGTCCATGGACGCGGCGGGCGAGGTGTGGTTCGAGGTGAGCGCCTTCGCCCGGCTCGCCTCCTGGTACGCCCGGCTCGGCCGCCCCGTCGCCGTGCTCTGCCAGTACCTGGCGATCGAGCGGTACCTCGCCTCGGTCGTCGAGGCCGCCGGGGCTGTCGGGGCCACCGGGACCGTCGCGCCTGTCACGGCTGTCACGGCTGTCACGGCTGTCGGGACTGCCGAAGCCGCTGCGACCGCCGCGGCCGGAGCCCTCGTCGAGCCCGCCGGGGACGGGCCGACGCCGGGCCGGTAGCCCTGCCGTGCCCGCCCCCGGCCGATCGGTCGGGGCCGCGCGTGCCCGCTCAGCCCAGGAAGGAGAGCCGGACCGTCCGCCGCGGGTTGTCGCCGTTGGTGTCGACGAGGACGACCGACTGCCAGACGCCCAGCGCGAGCCGCCCGCCGATCACCGGCAGGGTGGCGTGCGGGGCGACCAGTCCGGGGACGACGTGGTCGCGGCCGTGGCCCGGGCTGCCGTGCCGGTGCCGCCAGCGGTCGTCGGCGGGCAGCAGCTCGCGCAGGGTGGTCAACAGGTCGTCGTCGCTGCCGGAGCCGGTCTCCAGGACGGCGATCCCGGCCGTCGCGTGCGGGACGAAGACGTTGAGCAGGCCGTCCCGGCCGACGGCGTGCCCGTCCAGGAACGCGGCACAGCGGTCGGTGATGTCGAGCGCGACCTCGCGGCTGCCGGTGGTGATCTCGAAGGTCTCGGTCCGGAAGGACGTGGAGTGGGGGGCGTGGGGGGTGTGGGTGTGGTCCGCCATGGCGCCATCCTCGCCCACGTCCGGGGGCCGTCCGGCCAGCCTCGCCGACTCCCGGCGCCGGTGGGGCGGCTCGGCGTAGGCTGAGAGGTTCAGACCAATCCCGGCAGCATCCCCGTCGCATCCCGGCGGTACCGAGCCTGTATCCCGGCGACACCGGATCGGCGCGGCGCCGTCCCCGGGCCCGGCCCGGTTCCGGGAACGCCGAAGACCCGACGGTCCCCGGGGATCCGTCGGGTCGGTGCAGGTGCGTGCGGAGGGCCGGGCCGCGCCCGGAGGCCGAGCGGCCTCTCAGCCGCGTCCGCGCCCGCCGAAGAGTCCGCGCCGCAGCCGGCGCAGCGGTGCCAGCAGCCTGACCCGCGCGTGGCGGCGCGGCGGCGCGGTCGGGGCACCGACGCCGCGCGGCGTCAGCTCCCTTATCAACCCGAGCGCCTCGGCGGTGTCCACCGCCGGGAGTGCGGGCGCGCCGAGCACAGCCAGGTGCCGGTCGATCCGGCGGCCGGTCGTGCCGACACCGCACTGGATCGCCGGCACACGGGGCCGAGTCCGCACTTGCATGTGTTCCATCTGATTTCCCACCCCTACGAGGCGCCAGGGCCGTGAGGCGAAGACTATCCGCGACAGACGGTCTTCGCGCAACCGTCCCGGTGTTCTGCCACCGTACCGTGCGGCGTCAACTGACACCGCACCAGGGGCCGCCGGGCCGGTCACGACTAGGCATCAATGATGGTGCACGACCCGCCGTCCGTCAGCGGGTTCACCGGGGCACGCACCCGGCGCCCGCCGCGATGGCGTGCGCCCGGCGCACGACGTCACCGGCCCCGCACGTCCCGTGTCCGCCGGGGGGCCGTAGGGAACCGTGGTCGCATCCCCGGATCGATAGGGTAATCCGTTTAGGAAGTGAACACAGCCGAGGGATTGACGCGGGCCCTGGCTCCAAGCAATATCTGTAGCGATCACGCGGGCGCGAGCCGCGCCCATCGTCGTGTTCGACTGATGAAGACTCCGGCTCCCCCGTGCCTACTGCCAGGCCGCCTCGACGCTGCGGCGGCCAGGTTTCGGGCGGTGCCCGGACCGGCGGCCGGCCGTAGAGGGTCGGCCGGGCCGCCACCCGGCTGCCGGTGCCGCCCCGCACGGGGTCCGGCACCGGCGGTTCCGGCCGTGCGGACCTGCGGATTCCGCCCTTGCGCCGCCTCGGTAGACTCGGCCAGCGTGCCAGTCCTCCTCAGCATCGTGCTCCCGGTCCACGGGGTGGAGCGCTTCCTTCCGCGCTGCCTCGACTCCCTCCTGGCGGACACGCCCGCCGGCGAGTCCCGCTTCGAGGTGATCGCGGTCGACGACCGCTCCCCCGACCGCTGCGGCGCGATCCTGGACGGGTACGCGGCCCGCGATCCGCGCCTGCGCGTCCTCCACCTCGCCGAGAACCAGGGCCTCGGCGGCGCCCGCACCGCCGCCCTCCCGGAGACCCGGGGCGCGTACGTCTGGTTCGTCGACAGCGACGACTGGGTGCCCGAGGGCACCGTGACCGCCCTGCTCGACGAGCTGGCCGCCGAGGCCGGGCGCGAGGGCCGCGGCGAGCCGCCGGTCGACGTGCTGCTGACCGACTTCACCCACGTCTACCCCGACGGCGGCACCGAGCCCAACCCCTGGCGGCACGTGCTGGCCGGCTCCCCGCTCGTCGCGGGCTGCACCCTGGCCGAGCACCCCGCGCTGTTCAAGACCGTGATGTCGGTGTGGAACAAGGTGTTCCGGCGGGAGTTCCTGCTCGGGCTCGGCGTCTCCTTCGGCCGCGGCTACTACGAGGACATCTCCGTCACCTACCCCGCGCTGCTCGCCGCCGAGCGGCTGCGCTACCTCGACCGCCCCTGCTACTTCTACCGGCGCGGCCGGGCCGGGGCGATCACCAGCACCGCCTCCGCCAAGCACGCCGACGCCTTCGCCCAGTACGACGCGATCTTCGCCTTCCTGGACCGGCCCGACCGCCCCGGCCGGCCCGTCCCGGAGGCGCTGCGCACCCTGGTCTTCGAGCGGACCGTGCAGCAGGCGCTCACCGTCTACGACACCCCCGGGCTGGTCCCGGTCGGGCTGCGGCCCGGGTTCTTCCGCCGGATCGCCGAGCACTTCGCCCGGCACCGCCCGGCGGGCTACCGCTTCCCCGGGGGCGTGCGCGGCGTGCAGTACCGGCTCGCGGCGCGCGGCGCCCGGCGCGCGTACACGGAGCTGCGCCGCACGGGGCGGCTGCCGCGCGAGCTCAAGCGCGGGGCCAGGGCGGTGGCGCCGGCCCTGAAGAAGGGGGTGCGCGGCAGCGCCCGGTTCACCGCCTACAACGCCTTCCGCCGGATGCCGCTCGACCCCGGGCTGGCGGTGTACGCCGCGTACTGGCACCGCGGTTACGCGTGCAGCCCGGCCGCGATCTACGAGAAGGCGAAGGAGCTGGCGCCCGGGATCCGCGGCGTCTGGGTGGTGGAGAACCGGGCCCAGGCGGCGACACTGCCGGACGGCGTGCCGTACGTGATCGTCAACACCCCGGCCTACCTGAAGACGATGGCCACGGCCAAGTACTTCGTGAACAACGTCAACTTCCCGCGCACCATGGTGAAGCGGCCCGGCACGGTGCACGTCCAGACGCAGCACGGCACGCCGCTCAAGGCGATGGGCATGGACCTCAGGGACCACCCGGTGGCCGCGGACGGGATGGACTTCGACCGGCTCCAGGAGGCGGTCGACCGCTGGGACTTCCTGGTCTCCTCCAATCCGCACACCAGCGAGCACTTCGCCCGCGCCTTCCCCGGCCGCTACGAGATGCTGGACACCGGCTACCCGCGCAACGACCGGTTGGCGAACGCGACGCCGGCCGAGTCGGCGGCGATGCGCGAGCGGTTCGGGCTGGCGCCCGGCAGCACCGCCGTGCTGTACGCGCCCACCCACCGGGAGGCGCGCGGCGGGTACGTGCCGCTGCTGGACGTGCGGGAGCTGGCGCGGCAGCTGGGGCCGGGGTTCACGCTGCTGGTGCGCACCCACTACTTCCACACCGGCGGCCCGGGCGACCTGACGGAGCAGGAGGGCGCCGCGCGGATCGTGGACGTGTCGGCGCACCCGACCGTGGAGGACCTCTACCTGGCGGCGGACGTGCTGGTCACGGACTACTCGTCGATGATGTTCGACTACGCCGTGCTGGACCGGCCGGTCGTGATCTTCGCGCCGGACTGGGAGGAGTACAAGCGGGACCGGGGCGTCTACTTCGACCTGTTCGAGCAGCCGCCGGGCGCGCTGACGACGGATCCGCAGGGGCTGGCGGCGGCGCTGCTGGCCGGGGACCCGGAGCCGGAGGCGCGGGCGGAGTTCCGCGAGCGGTTCTGTCCCTGGGACGACGGCGGGGCGGCGGAGCGGGTGGTCCGCCGGGTGTTCCCGACCACCGGCTGAGCCCGGGGCGCCGGGGCCGCGGCGCCTCCGGCGGCTCCGGCCGGCCGAGGAGGTCGGGCGCCTGGACGCGACGACGGGGCCCCGGGATACCTCCCCGGGGCCCCGTCCGGGCCGCGTCCGCGTCAGCCCTGGCGTGCGGCCAGGAACTCGTCGAAGGTCAGCTCGCCGTCGTGGTTGGTGTCCATCGTCTTGATGACGGCCTCGGCCACGGCGATCGAGGTGGTGAGGTCGCCGAGCTCGCGGGCGACCAGCGCGTACTCGGTGGCGGTGATCCGGCCGTCGCCGTTCACGTCGTACTTGTCGAACGCCGCGCGGATGTCGTTGACGTCTGCCATGGGTCCCTCCCTGGGGTGATCAGCAGCTGATGTGTATTTCCGACGGCCGTACCCTACCCGGCCGTGGTGAGCGCCACGGTCGGCGGGAGTGGACGGCCTCCGGGGTGGGTGTCGTAGTCTGCGGGTCTGATCCCGGCCCGGCCGGGCCCATCGAACGCCGCTCGTCGTAACCCCAGGCCCGGGCACCTCTCGGGCGTGCTCGTCCAGGGAGGGACCATGCTCGATCTCGTCACCAGGCTGGTGCTGAAACCGCTCGCCCGGGGGATCTGGCGGCCCTCCATCGAGGGCCTCGGGAACGTGCCGCGCAAGGGCGGCGTCATCCTGGCCAGCAATCACCTCTCGTTCATCGACAGCGTGGTGATCCCGCTGACCGCGCCGCGCCGGGTGCACTTCCTGGCCAAGGCCGAGTACTTCACCGGCACCGGCCTCAAGGGCGCGCTGTCCCGCGGCTTCTTCCAGGGCATCGGCGCGGTGCCGGTCGAGCGCGGCACCTACCGCTCCGCGCAGGCCTCGCTGGAACGGGCGCTGGAGATCCTGGAGGACGGCAAGGCCTTCGGCATCTACCCGGAGGGCACCCGCTCGCTGGACGGCCGGCTCTACCGCGGCAAGACCGGCGTGGCCTGGCTGGCCCTCACCGCCGGCGTCCCGGTGGTGCCGGTGGCACTGGAGGGGCCGGAGGGGATCCTGCCGGTCGGCAAGCGGGTGCCGCGGCTCAAGAAGGTGACGGTCCGTTTCGGCGAGCCGCTGCACTTCGACGAGCTGCACGGGCAGGCCCGGTCGCTCAAGGCCCGCCGCCAGGTCACCGACGAGGTGATGGCGGCGATCCAGCGGCTCTCCGGCCAGGAGGTCGTGGAGACGTACAACGAGGTCCCCAAGGCCGCCTGAGCGGCCGACCCGAGCGGCCGACCCGAGCGATCGGCGTCAGCGGGCGGCGGCCGCCACCGGCGACTCCCGGCGCAGCAGCGCGGCGTAGCGGCCGTCCGCCGCCAGCAGTTCCTCGTGGGTGCCGAGTTCGGCCACCTCGCCGCGGTCCAGGACGGCGATCTGGTCGGCCGCGCGCACGGTGGAGAGCCGGTGCGCGATGGTGATGGTGGTGCGGCCCGCGGCGAGGGTGTCGATGGCCTCCTGGACGGCGCGTTCGGTGCTGTTGTCCAGCGCGCTGGTGGCCTCGTCGAGGATCAGCACCGGCGGGTTGCGCAGGATGGTGCGGGCGAGCGCCAGGCGCTGCTTCTCCCCTCCCGAGAAGCGGTAGCCGCGCTCGCCGACCAGGGTGTCGTAGCCGTCCGGCAGGGCGGCGACGGTGTCGTGGATCCGTGCGGCCCGGGCGGCGGCGGCGAGTTCCTCGTCGGTGGCGTCCGGCTTGGCGAAGCGCAGGTTGTCGGCGACCGAGGCGTGGAAGAGGTAGGTCTCCTGGGAGACCACGCCCACCGCGCGGGCGAGGGTGTCGAAGGACAGCTCGCGCACGTCGACCCCGTCGAGGGTGACCCGGCCGCCGGTGACGTCGTAGAGCCGGGGCACCAGGTAGCTGAGCGTGGTCTTCCCGGAGCCGGTGGCGCCGACCACCGCGAGCGAGCCGCCGGCCGGGATCCGCAGGTCCACCCCCGCGAGGGTGGGCCGCTCCTGCTGCGGGTCGTAGCGGAAGTCGACGCCCTCGAAGCGGACCTCGCCGCGGACGGTGTCCAGGGCGACGGGCTGCTCGGGCTCGTCGATCTCCACCGTCAGGTCGAGGTACTCGAAGATCCGCTGGAAGAGCGCCAGCGAGGTCTGCACCTGCACGCCGGTGGCCAGCAGGCTGACGGTCGGGCGGAACAGGCCCTGCTGGAGCGAGACGAAGGCGACCAGGGTGCCGACCGAGACGATCGGGGCGCCGCCGGCGGCGGCCATGCCGGCCGCCCAGTAGATCACCGCGGGCATCGCGGCCATCACGATCTGGATGGTGTTCATCCGCCAGCGGCCCGCCATCGAGGCGCGTACCTCCAGTTCGGCCAGCCGGTCGGACTGGCCGGTGAACTCGCGGGCAAGCGAGTCGGCGCGGCCCATGGTGCGGCCGAGCAGGATGCCGCTGACCGAGAGCGACTCCTGCACCGCCGAGCTCATCGCGGCGAGCTGCTTCTGGCGCTCGCCGGTGATCTTCTTGCGCTCGTTGCCGACCCGGCGGCTGATCCAGACGAACACCGGCAGGAGCAGCAGCGAGACGACGGTCAGCCGCCAGTCCAGCGCCACCATGGCGACCACCGAGGCGATCACCGCGGTGAAGTTGGAGACCAGGGAGGTGGCGGTGGAGGTCACCGTGGACTGCATGCCGCCGATGTCGTTGGCGATCCTGGACTGCACCTCGCCGGTGCGGGTGCGGGTGAAGAACGCCAGCGACATCCGCTGGAGGTGGCCGTAGACGGCGGTGCGCAGGTCGTGCATGACCCGCTGGCCGACGGTGGTGGAGATCAGCGTCTGCAGCACGCTGAAGATGCTGTTGACCACGGCGGCGGCGACCATGCCCAGGACCAGGGCGGTCAGCAGTCCGGTGCGGCTCTGCGGGATCGCGGTGTCCAGGACGGCGCGCAGCAGGAACGGCGTGGTCACCGACACCACGGCGGAGGCGGCGACCAGCAGGCCGACGACGGCGAGGCGGCCGGAGTAGGGGCGGAAGAGCGCGAGGATGCGGCGCCACTGGGTCGGCGGGCGCGGGTCGTCCTCGGCGCGGGCGGGCGGGGTCCACTGGATGCCTTCGGGGCGCACGGCGGGCAGCCTCCCTCGGACGGCCGGGCGGGCGCGGCGCCCGGGGGCGCGCGCCGACGGCGGGTGGGCGGTCGGGCGCCCGCCAGCATAACGAGAGAGGCTCATAGTTAGCAAAGCTAATAGTGAGATTTCCTCCGCGATGCCGGTCCGGACGCCCGGACGCGCCGCCCGCCGCACGCCGCCCGCCACCGGCCTTCGAGGCGCCGACTCGGCGGGTCCGCGGCGGGCCTCAGGTGGTGCGGTAGGTGCGGGCCGCCTTGGAGGAGACGCCGCCGAGCCTCCCGGACGGCAGCACCCGGGCGATCGCCACCGCCAGCTTGTACCGCTTGCTCGGCACCGAGAGCGAACGCCCCCGGGCCAGGTCGCGCATCGCCTCGTCGACCACGCGCTCGGCGGACAGCCAGCCCCAGGCCGGGATGTTGTCGGTGCCCATGCCGGCCCGCTCGTGGAACTCGGTACGGGTGAAGCCCGGGCAGAGCGCCATCAGCCGCACCCCGGTGCCGCCGAGGTCGCGCATCACGCCCTGGGTGAAGCTCACCACCCAGGCCTTGCTCGCCCCGTACGTGCCGCGCGGCAGGAACGCCGCCACCGAGGCCACGTTGACGACGGCGCCGCGCCGGCGCTCGCGCATCCCCGGCAGGGCGGCCGTGGTCAGCCGCAGCACCGCCTCGATGTGCACCTTCAGCATGTCCAGCTCGTCCTGCAGCGGCACGGTGGAGAACGCGCCCCGGTTGCCGAAGCCGGCGTTGTTCACCAGCAGGTCCACCGGGCGGGCGCCGTCGGACAGCCGGGCCTCCACGGCCGCGATGCCCTCGTCGGTGGCCAGGTCGGCGCCGAGCACCTCGACCTCCACGCCGAACCTCCCCCGCAGTTCCGCGGCGGAGCGCTCCAGCCGCTCGGTGTCGCGGGCCACCAGGACGAGCCGGTAGCCGCTCCGCGCGAGCCGGCGGGCGAAGGCGGCTCCGATGCCGGCGGTCGCGCCGGTGATCAAGGCAGTGGTCATGCAGCGACCGTACCTACTCCCGAGTACCCGCGACACCCCGGTGGCGCCGCTGCGCCCTGGCGCGGCGCCTCTCCGTGACCGCGGTGACGGAGCGTGCAGGGGTGGCGCCGGTCGGTTCGTGCTCGTATCGTCGATCGAGGGGGCATCGCCGGACCAGGCGGTGGAACTTCGATGAGGAGGCACTCAGATGCTTGCTCAGACCACCCGTACCACGCGGGCGCCGCTCGGCACCCAGGCCGAGATCGACACGCTCGGTACGTTGATCACGGAGGACGAGGCGGCCGTCAGCGACGCGCCCACGTACCAGCCCGAAGCTGCCGGCCTGCTCCTGCTCCTGGGGCTCCTCCTGCTGTCGCCGCAGAAGCAGCCCAAGGAGAAGACCCGGTAGAACCCCGGATCCGGTCGACCCGGACGAGACCCCGGCCGGGCCGGGGTCTCGAACGACCGGGCCGCCGGCCGGACCCGAAGATCCCGAGCACGCTCCAGACAGGAGAATCCCACTCCATGCCGTTCGCCGACACCACACTCCGCGACGAGTACGCGGCAGCCGTCGAGCGAGTGGCGGGCCAGGTCCTCGGCGCCCTCCGGGACGCCGGGGATCCGGCCGCGCCCACCCGCCGGCCCGACCCGGGAGCCGCCCGGCCCGCCGGCTCGACGCCCGGGGGCCCCCTCCCCGCCGGAGGCCCCCCGTCCAGAGCCGAGCTGGCCGCGGTGCGGGTCCTGGGGCCCGACCTCTTCGCGCCCCACCTGCTCGCCGGCCTGCCCCTCGACGGGCCGACCGCCGACGCCGCAGCCGAGGCCCTCGACACCTTCCCGATGCACGAGGCCTCCCCCGCGCCCGGCAGCACCGCGGCACGCCCGGAACCGACGGGCGCCGCGCTCGCCAACGCCTGGCGGGACCGGGCCACCGCCCAACTCGTCGAACTGGCGAACCGCCCCCTCCCGGCACCGGGCCCCGACCCGGTCGGCCCCCCTGCTCCGACGGCGGGCGACTGGCCGCAGTGGACCGTGACCATGGCCCGGCTCTCCGCCCTCGCCCTCCCCCGGCTCGACGGCCCCGTGCACGAACTGGCCCACCGCCACTCGCTGACGCTGGCACGCGGCGCCACCCGCTCCATGCTCCGCCGCGACTACCGCACCGCCGCCCGGCTCGCCCGCTGGCTGGCCTGGAACGAGGCGAACGGCGGGCCCGCGCACCTGGAACTCGGGCCCGTACTGGACCGGATCCGGGCGGTCGGCGACGGCAGCACCCGGATGTGGCTCGAACTCGCCATCGCCGAGCTGCTGCCGGGCGCGGGCACTGCGGCCACGGGCACGACGGCCACCGGAACGCCCGCGCGACCCGGGAGCCGGCCGGAGCGCGGAGACCTCGGCGACTCCCCGGACGGAGCTGCGGCATGACGGACAGTCAGATCATCGGCATCGCCCAGCAGGTCGGATCGAGATCGCTGCGCTGGCTGCACTCCTTCTACGACAGCGGTCTCGGCGGCTTCCAGGAGGACGTCACCACCGACCTCGCCAACCCCAACGAGATCTACAAACCACTCGGCGAGGTCGCCCTGGCCACCGGCCTGCTGCTGCGCGAGGGCGTCGCCGGGGCCGACGACACGCGGATCGCCCGGCAGGTCATCGACCTCGCCTGGGCCGAACTGCGCGAGGGCGACCTGCTGTACGACCGGCAGCTGCGCTACCCCCTGATGACCGACCCGCTGGAGGTCTACGTCCACTTCGCGCGGGCCGGCTTCCGCCACCGGGCCCTTGAGGAACAGCTGGCGACGCTGAACCGGCTGCGCTCCGTCCGGGCGGCCGAGCAGCTCCCCAGCCGCCGCCTGGCCTCGGCCAACGCCCGGCGCGTGATCGGCCTGGACCAGCTGGAGGACTGGAACGAGCTGGCCGCCGCCACCTGGCTGGGCGCCACACCCGAGCCGTGGATCATCGACTGGCTCACCGCCTACTACGTCACGCACTCCGTCTTCCACCTCACCGACTGGGGCGCCCGCCCCGAGTGCCTGCCCCCGCACATCCGCGACTACCTGAGCGACTGGCTGCCGGCCTGGATCGACGTGTGGCAGGAGGTCGGCCACTGGGACCTCGTGGGCGAACTCCTCATCGTCGCCGCCTGCATCGGCGAGCTCGACCACGGCGCGACGGGCTGGGCCGCGCTCGCGTCCGCCCAGCGGCCCGACGGACTCCTGCCCAAGGACGCCAACACGGCGACGGAGGGCGATCCCGCCCAACTGCTCACCGACCACGGTCACACCGCCGTGGTCGCCGTGGTCGCCGCCACCACCACACTGGCCCGCGCACTCGGCGGCACGACCGGGGCGTCCGCGGACCCGGCGGCGATGGCGGCCGGAGCGCCGCCGGAGAAGTAGGTGCCGCCCTTCGACGGACCCGGGCGGGGGGCCGACGCCCCGTGGGGCGAAGCCGAGTTGGCGGAACTGGTCCGCTCCGCCGGGCAGGGTGCCAGCGCCGTGACACTCGCCGTGGCACGGGGCGAACGGCAGGCCGTACGGTGCGCCGGACGGGTGGACCGCGGCGCCGGCGAGCCCTGCACGCCCGACACAGTCTTCGAACTCGGCTCCATCACCAAGACGTTCACCGCCCTGCTGCTCGCCGATCTGGCCGCCCGGGGCGAACTCGCACTCGACGACCCGGTGGAGCGGCACCTGCCGGCCGGGTGGCGGCCCGCCGAGGTCCGGCGCGGCGGGCCGATCCGCCTGCTCCACCTGGCCACCCACACCTCCGGCCTGCCGAGGCTGCCGCCGGGGCTGCTGACCAGCGCCGTCGCGGCCTGGAACAGCAATCCGTACGCCGCGTACGACGAACCGCGGCTGCGGGCGGGACTGGCCCGGACCGTCGTGCGGCACCGGCCCGGCGAACGGTTCGGGTACTCCAACTTCGGGGTCGGGCTGCTCGGGCGGCTGGTCACCGAGGCGGGTCGCGGCAGCGGCTACGCGGAACTGCTCGCCGAGCGGATCTGCCGTCCGCTCGGGATGCGGGCCACCACCTGCTCGCCCGACTCGCCGCACCGCGCGGTCGGCCACCGGCGCGGGCGTCCGCTGCCGCCGTGGCACATTCCCGGTCTCCCGGGCGCGGGCGCCGTCCGGGCCAGCGGCGCCGACCTGCTCCGGTACCTGTGCGCGCATCTGCGGCCGGGCGAGGGCGGATCGGCCTACGGGAAGGCTCTGGGGGACGCCCTGCGGGAGGTGCAGCGACCGCGGCTGAGGCTGCCGCACTCCGGGGACCAGCTCTGCCTGGCCTGGAACCACCGACGCACTGCGGACGGCCGCGACCTCCTCTTCCACTCCGGCGGCACTCGCGGCTGCACCACGCTCATCGCGTTCTGCCCGCAGACCGCCACCGCCGTCGCCGCCCTCTGCAACGCCGGCCCGAGCCGACGGGACAACTTCGCGCAGGCGGCCTACGACGTCTTCAAGCGGTTCGCCCGGGCGCCGGACGGGGAGTGAGGCGGGACGACTGACAGCTGACAGATGACAGATTTCAATATCTGTCATCTGTCAGCTGTCATTTGTCAGTCGTCGTTCGCGCCGCCGTCCGACCGCCGCCCGTCAGGGCCGCTCGGAGCGGGCGGCGGTGTCGGCCGCTCCACCGGCGCCGACGGCGCGCAGGCGGGTGGCGGCGGTGGCGGCGAGCTGGGGCGCGAGGCGGGCCACGTCACGGGAGCCGACCAGCGCGATCAGCGACGGCAGGGCCCAGCGGACCGGCTGCATGCCGCGCAGCCAGGCCTGCGCGTAGACGTGGGCGGAGCGCCGCGCGATGCCGGCAACCAGGCGGTCCACCGCCGGCTCCAGCGGGTACGTCTTGTTCGCCGGCCACGGCAGCCGGGAGCGCATCTGCTTCAGCACGGTGTCCTCGTCGGCCCCGCGCACCATGTCGGTGTCGGTCCAACTCAGGTAGCCGACACCGACCTTGACACCCTCGTGGGCGACCTCGGCGCGGATCGCGTGGGCGAAGGCCTCCACCCCGGACTTGCTCGCGCAGTACGCGCTCATCAGCGGCGCCGGAGTGAGCGCGGCCAGCGAGGCGATCTGCAGCAGGTAGCCGCGGCTCTCGGCGAGCACCGGGAGGAAGGCCCGGGCGGTGGCCACGCTGCCGAGCAGGTTGACCTCGATCACCCGGCTGAACGCCCGGTGGTCGTTCTGCAGCAGCGGGCCGCCGATCGCGATGCCGGCGTTGGCGACGACGGTGTCGATCCGGCCGTAGTGCTCCTTGATCCGCGCGGCGAGCGCGGTGAGCGCCTCGGCGTCGGTGACGTCCGCCTCCCACGCGGTGGCGTCCGGGCCGCACTGCGCGGCGACGGCCTTGAGCTCCTCCGGCTCCAGGCCGACCAGCGCGACCTTGGCGCCGCGGCGGGCGAGGGCGCGGGCCAGGGAGGCGCCGACGCCGCGCGCGGCTCCGGTGACGACGGCGACCTGGGTGGAGAGCGGCGGGGTGGCGGTCATGCGACGGCGGTCCTCTCGGGGTCGGTGGTGGCCTCGGGGTCGATGGTGCTCTCGGAGCCGGAGCCGGGACCGGCGCCGGAGTCGGCGGCGCTCTCGCCCCCGCCCGGGCGGGCGCCCGGCAGATGGGCGGTCGCCATCCGGTCGATCTCGGCAGCCGTCTCGGCCGGCCGCTCGATCGGCGCCATGTGGCCGACCCCGGGCAGCAGGAGCAGCCCCTGCGGGTCGGCCAGCGCCGCGACCATCCGGTGCGCGTGCACCGGCGGGGTCAGCCGGTCCTCGGAGCCGACCACGACGGACGTCGGCGCGACGAGCCGGGCCAGCCCGGCGCGGACGTCCAAACGTTCCAGCACCCGGGCCCAGTTGGCCCGGACACCGGCCGGGCAGGCGTGCACCATCCGGACCGCCACGTCGACACGGGCGGCGGGCGCGCCCGCCCCCATGATCCCGTACCCGAGCCCGGCCCGGGTGACCGGAC
This sequence comes from Kitasatospora sp. NPDC057692, assembly GCF_042799475.1. Taxonomy (NCBI): domain Bacteria; kingdom Bacillati; phylum Actinomycetota; class Actinomycetes; order Kitasatosporales; family Streptomycetaceae; genus Kitasatospora; species Kitasatospora sp. NPDC057692. The sequence continues at coordinate 101,450 of NZ_JBHVIV010000004.1, forward strand.
CGACCGGACCGAGCGGCAGCCGGGAGCGCAGGATCTGCCGGTGCAGGAAGCGCCGCACCCCCGGGGAGCGCACCGCCCCCGGGACCACGCGCAGTTCGTCGACCAGGTCGGACGGCCCGGTGGAGACCAGGACGGCGGCCGCCGTGCGCTCGGCGACCTCGGGCCGGGCGGATCCCGCCATGACGGTCATGCCGCCCATGCTGTGGCCCACCAGCACCGCCCGCTCGCCCTGCGGAACGACCCGGGTGAGCACCGCCGAGAGGTCCTCGGCCAGGGCGCGGGTGGAGTAGCGCACGCGGCTCGGCGGGATCTCGCTGCGGCCGTGGCCGCGCTGGTCGTAGGCCACCAACCGGTACCGGTCGGAGAGCCGGTGGATCACCGGCGCCCAGAAGTCGGTCGAGCAGGTCCAGCCGTGCGCGAGCACCACCGTCGGGGCGCCGGGCTGCCCGTGGACCTCGACGTGCAGCCTGGTCCCGTCGGCCGAGACCACGGCCAACTCCTCGGTGGGGACGGGCTGGAGGCAGTCGGCGGGGATCGAAGGGCGGCTCATACCAGGACCTCCCCGGCCTCGGCGGTGCTCCCGGACCGGCCCGGGCGATCCTCCCGACGGAGGATCAGTTCGTATTCGGTGAGGTCGACCTTCCGGGTGGCTCGACGGAACGAGGTGGTCGATCCCGGCCAGAGCACGGTGTTCTTGCCGCTCTTGTCCAGGTACCAGCTGCGGCAGCCACCGGTGGTCCAGACGGTGCGGTCCATCCGGTGCTGGAGTTCGAGGTTCCAGCGGCGCTGCGCCCGGGCGGTGGGCTGCATGGCGGTCGCGCCGATCCCTTCGAGCTTCTTCAACGCGTCGATCATGTAGTTGAGCTGGGACTCGATCATCAGGATCATCGAGCTGTTGCCGAGGCCGGTGTTGGGGCCGATGACGAAGAAGAAGTTCGGGAAGCCGTGCACGGTGGAGCCGCGCAGCGCCTCCATCCCCTCCTTCCACTCCTCGGCGAAGCTGGTGCCGTTGACCCCGAACACCTTGGAGCCCATGGGCATGTCGGTGACGTGGAAGCCGGTGCCGAAGACGATCGCGTCCACCTCCCGCTCGCTTCCGTCGGCCCCGACGAGCGTCGAGCCCCGCACCTCGCGCAGACCGCCGGACACCACCTCGGTGTTGGCGGCGGCGAGCGCCGGGTAGTAGGTGTTGCTGAGCAGGATGCGCTTGCAGCCGATCCGGTAGTCGGGGGTGAGCCGGGCGCGCAGGGCCGGGTCGGCGACGCCGTCCGCGATGTGCCGTTCGGCGAGCCGCTGGACCATCTTCAACAGGCCGGGCCGCCGCACGAAGGCGTCCACCTGGATCTCGCGCAGTGCGAACAGGGCGCCGCGGCGGACCTTGGCGGTGAGCGGGAACCGGCCGTGCAGCCGCTTCTCCAGCTCGGTGATCGTCCGGTCGCGGCGCGGCAGGACCCAGGCCGGGGTGCGCTGGAACACCGTCAGCCTCCCCACCTTCGGCTGGATCGCCGGGATGATCTGGGCGGCGGAGGCCCCGGTGCCGACCATCGCGACGCGCTGTCCGGCGAGTTCGGCGTCGTGGTCCCAGCGGGAGGAGTGGAAGACCTTGCCCGGGAAGGAGTCCAGGCCCGGCAGGTCGGGGATCTGCGGGTCGGCGAGCGGTCCGGCGGCGGAGACGATGGCGTCGGCGGTCCACCGGCCGGCCGTGGTGGCGATCCGCCAGCGGGTCCGCTCGACGTCCCAACGGGCTTCGACGACCTCGGTGTTGAGCCGCAGGTGGGGGCGGATGCCGAAGACGTCGGTGACCTTCTCCAGGTAGGCGCGGATGTCCGGCTGGCCGGAGAAGCTGCGCGGCCAGTCCGGGTTGGGGGCGAAGGAGAAGGAGTAGAGGTGCGAGGGGACGTCGCAGGCGCAGCCGGGGTAGCTGTTGTCGCGCCAGGTGCCGCCCACCGAGTCGGCGCGCTCCAGGATGACGAAGTCCGTGATGCCGGCGCGGCGCAGCCGGACGCCCGCGCCGAGGCCGCCGAAGCCGGAGCCGATGACGGCGACCCGGACGTGCGGGACGGGCCGCTCGTCGGCGGGCTGCTCGTCGGCGGGCCGGTCCTCGGTGGGCAGGTCCTCGGGGGAAGCGGTCTGGCCGGGGACGGCCGCGTCGGCGTCGGACACAGGGGGGCGGGGGCGCTTGCTGCTGGATGCCATGCGGCGTCCTCCTGGAGGGTGGGGGCGGTGGGGCGCGCATCGCCGTTTCCCGGCGGGGCGCGGGTCACGCCAACCGTGCCAGCAATCACTGGCACGGTTGGCAGGGTAGCCCTTGTTGACAGTTGATGGAAGAAGCCCGACCGACCCGATCGGACGATCGCCGGTCCTATGCTGAGCGCCGTGGACAAGGTCGAAGCTGCTGCCGAGGACAGACAACACGAGTTCCGGGTGGAGGAGCTGGCCGAAGCGGCCGGGATCACCACCCGCACTCTGCGTTTCTACCGCGAGCGGAAGCTGCTCCAGCCGCCCCGCCGGGAGGGGCGGATCGCCTGGTACGGCGAGCACCACCTGGCCCGGCTGCGGATGATCACCGAACTCCTGGACCGCGGGCACACTTTGGGGGGCATCGCCGAGCTCATCGGCGCCGGCGAGAGCGGGCGGGACGTCGCCCAGCTGATCGGCCTGGAGGCGGCGATCGTCGCGCCGTGGTCCGACGAGACGCCGGTCCACCTCGACTGGGACGAACTGAAGGCGGCCCTCGGCGACCAGCTCACCGAGGAGAACACCGCCGAGTCCATCGACCAGGGCTTCATCACGGTCGAGGAGGACGGGATCACCCACGTCAGCCGCCGGTTGATGGACGCCACCACGGCGCTCGTCGCGGAGGGCGTGCCGCTCTCGGCAGTGCTGGAGGCGAGTCGGCGGACCCAGGAGCACGTGACGGCGATCGCCGAGATCTTCACCTCCGTGGTGCGCGAGCACCTGCTCGGCGCGCTGGCCGCCGACACCCCGCTGCCGCCCGGCGAGGCCGCCCGGCTGACCGAGCAGGTCCTGCGCGTCCGGCCCCTCGCCCGGACGGTCACCGACGCCCAGTTCGCGCTGGCGATGGACCGCCGCGTGCACGCCGAGTACGACGAACTGCTCCGCCGACGCATGGATCAGCGGGAGGACGAATGACCACTGACAGATGACAGAGTCTGTCATCTGTTATCCGTCATCTGTTATCTGTCAGCTGTCAGCTGTCAGCTGTCAGCCGCCACTGCGCCCGCCCGCACGCGTAACGATCCACGCCCCCGGGCAGGGATGGGACGCCTCGCCGTCTGCCTCCGGAACGGAGTCGCCCGATGCCCGACGCCCCCGCCCGCGCCCTCCCCTCGACCGTGAGCCGCCGCCGGCTGCTCGCGCTGACCGCCGGGCTCGCCTCCGGGCTCGGGCTCGCCGCCTGCGGGTCCGGCGGCCCGGCGACGGCGGGCGGATCGAGCGCCCCGGAGGGCCGCGTCGTGCGGCACGCGCGCGGCGAGAGCATCGTCCCCGCGCGGGCCGAGCGGGTCGTCGTCCTGGACACCGACGCCCTGGACTCGGCCGTCACCCTGGGCATCACCCCGGTCGGCGCCACCGCCGTCACCGCCGGCGCACCGCTCTCCGCCTACCTTCCCGCCGACCGCCTCGTCGGCATCAAGGCCGTCGGCACCATCGGCTCCCCCGATCTGGAGGCCGTCGCCGCCCTCCGCCCGGACGTCATCCTCAGCAACCAGGTCCGCGACGACAAGCGCTACGACGAGCTCTCCAAGATCGCGCCGACCGTGCTGAGCGGAACCACCGGCCCCGCCTGGAAGGAGAACGTCCGGCTGCACGCCGAGGCCCTCGGCCGTCAGACCGAGGCGGCCGCGGCCGACCAGGCGTACCGGGCGAAGCTCGCCGCCCTGGTCACGGCGCTCGGCGGTCCGGAGAAGGCGGCCGCCCTCAAGGTCGAGATGGCCCGCTTCCTCGCCGGTGCGCCCACCCGCCTGTACCTCAACGACACCTTCATCGGCTCGATCCTCACCGACCTCGGCGTCGGCCGCCCCGCCAACCAGAACAAGCCCGGCTTCTCGATCGAGATCAGTCCCGAGCAGGTCGACCAGGCCGCCGCCGACGTCATCTTCTACTCGGTCTACGGCGATGCGACCAAGTCCGACCAGGAGAGGATCACCGGCGGCACGCTGTGGAAGGGCCTCGACGCCGTCCGCACCGGCCGGGTCCACCAGGTCGACGACAACCTCTGGATGCTCGGCATCGGCTACACCGGCGCCGGCCTGATCCTCGACCAGATCCGCCACCACCTCACCGGCTGACGCCGGCCCGGCCTACCATCCGATCATGATGGAAGGTACGAGAGTACGACTGCGCGCCCTGCGCGCCGAGGACGCGGAGCACCACCTGCGGTGGCGCAACGACCCCGAGCTGATCCGGCAGGCGGCGGCCGGGGATCCGCGCTTCGGCCCGACCACCGCCGAGGCACTGGCGGACCGGTTCGACCGGATCCTGCGGCTCGATCCGCGCGAGGCCGGCATGCTGACCGTCGAGGAGGCGGCCGGCGGCCGCCCGATCGGCCTGGTCGACTACCGGGGCCTCGACCTCTACGAGGGCGTCGGCGAGGTCGGGATCGCCATCGGCGAGCGGGAGTTCTGGGACCGCGGCTACGGCTCCGAGGCCCTCGGCCTGCTGGTGGACCACCTGTTCGGCGCCTTTCCGCTGCACCGGCTGGAGCTGGACACCTGGAGCGGCAACGCCCGCGCCGCCCGCGCGTTCACCCGGCTCGGCTTCCGCGAGGAGGGCCGCCGCCGGGCCGCCGTGCTGGTGGGCGGGGTCCGGTACGACCGACTGCTGTTCGGCATGCTCCGCCAGGAGTGGGAGGAGCGGCGCCGAACCGGACCCGGCGCTCCTCAGGACACCTCCGGCGGCCTCCTCATCGGCTCCCCCGGCGAGGTCGACGCATCGGGTGCGCCCGGGCCCCGCAGCGCCTCCAGTGCTCCCGGCAACGGGGAGAACCCCCCGGGGACCGACGTCACCGACAGGTAGACGTCGCCCGGCAACCGGGGCGGCGTCCACGACGGGTCGGCGAAGGCGTGCAGCCGCCCCTCGGTGAGCGCGAACCGGGGCAGCGCCACCCCGAACTCGGCGGCGAGCGCGGTCAGCAGGCCGTGCTCGCCCTGGCGGCCGTGGGCGTGCGGACCGAAGTGGCGGTCCGGGTCGAGGGCGGGCGGGACCTCCCCCGCTCCACCGCGGCCGATCTCCGGTCCGCGCACGGTGAACCCGTACCGCTCCTCCCCGCCCTCCGCCACGGACAGGTGGAAGAAGCCCTCCTCCGGCACGGCGAACACGGCCACTGCGCGCCCGCCCGTCCGGCCGGAGGCGGTGACGGCCGGGGTCCCGAGGCGCGGCCCCGGTGACCCCGGCCAGGTCCGCGCCTCGAAGGCGAAGCTCCAGCCGGATCCGCCGTCGCTGCCGCCCGCATGACCGACGACAGCGGGCTCCGGATCCTCGGAGCGGAGGACCGGTCCGTCCCGGAGCCGGTCCCTCCAAGCCTCCCAGCGGGTCGCGGGCGGGTCCAGCACCGTCCCCTCCCCTCCGAGGACGGCCGGCAGCCCGTCCGGGGCCACCCCCTCCACCAGCACGAAGCGGTACGGCTCGGGCCGACCGGACCGCGGCTCCAGGGCGAGCCAGGCTAGTCCGTCGCCCACGGCCCCCGGCTCCTCCCGCGCGAACTCCCCCGCCGACTCCCCCGCCGACTCCCTTGCCGCCGCCTCCTCCGGCTCCCTCCCCGGCTCGCCCACCGCCGCGCCGGACAGGCCGCGCGGCACCGCCAGCAGCTCCCGCCCGCGCTCCGCCGTGAGCAGCGGCCCGAGCAGCGGGTCCGCGAGCAGCCCGACGGGCGCGAGGTGGTCCGGTCCCGCCGGCGTCCACCGCGGCAGCGCGGCGCGCAGCGTCCGCCAGGCGGCGTCCGTGCCGCCCCAGCGCGCCTGCTCCCGCGCCCGTTCGACGGCCTCGCCGAACGGACCGGCCGCGGTGTAGCGGTACGCGCGCTCGCGCACCTGCCGGAGCACCTCGTCGGCCGCGTCCCGCAGACCGCCGGCGTCCACCCGCAGCGTGAACCCCCACACGGTGCTGTCGTGCCCGTTCCGCACGTGGTGGGCCGCGAGCACCGGCACCACCTCGCCGAGGTAGGCGGGATCGCGCGGCAGCTCCCCGAAGGTCGGCTCGGGCCCCTGCCCCCCGAACCGGCGCAGCTGGTCGAGCAGGCCGGCGGCGCGCGGCCGTCCGTAGGCGACGGCCTCGGCCAGCGCCTCCTGCGCCCGTTCGTGCGCCCCGGCCAGGGCGTCCAGCCGGGCCGCCTCGACGCGGGCGTCCTGTTCGCGGGTGGTGGCGTTGACGAACGGCTCGTCGTACCGGTGGGCGGCCAGGCGGTGGAACTCCTGGTGCATGGCCAGCATGAACGACCGGAACGACGGGTACCGCTCGGGCGGCGCGGCCCGCCACGAGGCGTAGCAGTACACCGCCCACTCCCCGTCGGCGTCGACGTCGCCCGGGTCGAGCAGGACGAGCGTCAGGTCCGACTCGACGTCGAGCTGCAGCGCCCGGTGCCACACGTCCGCCGACTCGTCGTCCTCGAAGTACTCGCTGGTCCCGTCGGCGTCCCGGTGCCATCGCGCGCCGTCCGCCCCGGCCAGCCGGAACACGAAGCCGCCCGCGTGCCGCCATCCGTCGCTGACCGCGAGGAACTCCCGGTACGACGGCGGAAGGGCGCACCCCAGCGCCGCCTCCGCCGCCGCGAGCCGTTCGGCCGGGGCGCCCTCGAACCCCAGCCAGCGCGCCCGCCACGCCTCCTCGTCGCCGTCCCGGAGCCCCGCCGGGTCGGTACACGCCCCGGCCCACTCCTCGCTCCACCGTACGAGGAAGGACCGCCAGTCGAACGCCTGCTCCGTCATGGCGGCGATCCTTGCACGCACCACCGACACCGTCCCCACCGGAGCGTCAGGTTCCCCGTCGCGAACCGGCATCGATCGCGCGACGCGGTCCCGCGCGGAGCCCCGCGGTTCCTATGCTGGCCGTGGCAGGGCCCGGTACCGCACACCGGACCCGCACACCGAGGGGGGAACCTCGCACATGGACCAGGTCCTGGAACTCGCGCGGACGGCGGGTCCGGCGGTCACCGGCCTGCTGCTGGGCGCGTCGTGGCGGCGGGTCCGCGACGGCGTCGTCGAGCTGTGGCACGAGGTCGCGCCGGAGCAGGGCGAGGCGGTCGGCGCCGCGCTCGACACGGCCCGCGAGGTGCTCGCCGCGGCGCGGGAGCGGGGGGACGGGAGCACGGCGGCGCGCACCGGGCAGGAGTGGGAGCAGCGCTTCACCTGGCTGCTGCTCAGGAACCCGGAGCTGGCGGACCGGCTCCGCGCCCTGCTGGCGGTCGACGGGCCCGCGTCCTCGACGGGACCCGTCGTCAGCGGGGAGGCCCAGTTCGGGCAGGCGATCGGAGGCGGGAGCGTGTACAACGCGCGCGGCGACATCTCGATCACGACGTGAGCACCGGAGACACCGGGCACCCCGTGCGCCCCGCCAACGGCCAGGCGGGCCACGTGGCGGGCGGCGGCCATTCGCTGAACGCCGGCGGCAGCATCACCATCACCCAGGCGGCGCCGCCCCCGCCGCCGCGCCGGCCCCGGGTGGGGGCCGTCCTCCTGTGTGCCGCCCTGGTCGGTGCCGCGGTGCTGGGCGCACTGGTCGAGCGGAAGCTGGCGGAGCGCGACTCCGCCGGCCCCGCCGCCGAGGTCGGCGCCGCCGCGAGCCCGTCGGCCGTGGGAAGCGCCTCCGCCCGGACGCCGTCACCGGAGCCCCCGCCCGCCGCGCCGCCGGTGACGACCGCTTCCCCGGAAGCCGCGACGGGCTTCACCACCCCGCCCGCGGCCGGCGGCCCGTCCTCCCCGTCGGTCGGCGCACCGCCCCCGGCGGCCGGGCCGGCGCACTCCTCCCCGCCGGCCGGGACCGCGGAGACCGTCCGCTTCGAGGGGACGGTCCGCCTCACCGCCTCGGTGGACCTCGACGAGAATCCGCCGAGGGTGCTGAGCGAGGACGAGCCCCCGCTGATCAAGGGCTTCGGCGTGCACTACATCCTGGACGCCGGCGGGCAGGGGGCGAGCGCCGCCAACAGCGGAGGCCTCGCCCCGCTCACCGGATCGACCGCCCCGACCCGCCGGCAGTGTTCCGACCTCCTCAGCACGCAGGCGTCGTACTCCCTGCCGATCGAGCGGACGACGAGGTTCTGCGCCCGGACGGTCTTCGGGCGGATCGCCCTGGTCACCGTGGAGGAGTTCAGGCCCTCCGGGTTCAGGGGGGCCTTCAACGCGACGGTGCTCGTCTGGAACGGCACCGACTAGGAACCCGTCCCCGGGCCGTGCCGGACCGGACGACGGCGTCGGGAAGCGTGCGTCACGGAGCCGCGGCGGGGGCAGGCACCCGTCGAAGGTTTCGCGTGCGGGAAAGGGGCCTGGATGGCCAGGCGTGACTACGAGGACGACCCCGGCGCTCCGGCGGCCAACAGTCTGGTGCCGGCGGCTTCGGTGGTCGTCGTCGACGAGGCGACCGGGCGGGTGCTGCTGCAGCGGCGCACGGACAACGGGATGTGGGCGCTGCCCGGGGGGACGATGGAGCTGGGCGAGTCGATCGGCGGGTGCGCGGTGCGCGAGACCTTGGAGGAGACCGGAATCGAGGTCGTCGTGACCGGGATCGTCGGCACGTACACGAATCCGCGGCACGTCATGGCGTACGACGACGGCGAGGTGCGGCAGGAGTTCTCGATCTGCCTGCTCGGGCGGCCGGTCGGGGGCGCGCTGCGGACGTCCGACGAGTCGTACGAGGTCGGCTGGTTCGCGCCGGAGGAGACGGACCGGCTTCCGATGGTGGCGAGCGTGCGCAAGCGTCTGACGGACTGGCGCGCCGGCGGCGGGCCGGTGGTCCGATGAACGGGGGGTTCGTGCTCCGGGTCCTGACGCCCGCCGATCCCGTCGACTGGCCGCTGTGGCGGGACGCCCGGCTGGCGGCGTTCGCCGAGGCGCCGGACGCGTTCCGGGTGCGGCTGGCGGACTGGCCGGCGGGCGGTGAGGAGCAGTGGCGGGCCCGGTTCGCGCGGGCGGACGCCCTGCACGTAGTCGCGGTGGCGGCGGACGGGCGGCCGGTCGGACTGGCGGGCGGGCTGCCCGGGCGGGGCGGGGTGAGCGAGCTGCGGTCGGTGTGGGTCGGGCCGTCGGCGAGGGGGCACGGGGTCGGGGACGGGCTGCTCGCCGCCGTCGAGGCGTGGGCGCGGCGCCGGGGCAGCAGCGCGTTGCGGCTCGCCGTGCTGCTGGACAACGCGGCCGCCGTCGCGCTGTACCGGCGGCACGGGTTCGTCGACACAGGCACGGACCGCGCGGACGGGGAGGACGGGGCGGACCGCGCAAACGGGGCGGACCGCGCAAACGGGACGGGCGCCGCGAACGGCGCGGCGGAGCGGGTGATGGTCAAGCGGCTCACGGCGTGACCGGCCCGGCCGCGGCGAACGCCCCCCGCAGGCGGGCGAGCAGGGCGCGGGCGGCGGGCCGGGCCGGGCCGGCGGCGGGCCAGGCGAGGGCGACCCGGCCGCGCGGTTCGGGCGCGACCAGGCGGCGGACGTGCAGGCCGAGGGCCTCGGCGGCGCCGGGCGCCGGCTGCGGCAGGACGGCGACGCCGAGGCCGCGGGCGGCGAGGTGGGCCAGCAGCGGCGGGGTGGACGCCTCGAAGGCGACGCGCGGGCGGACGCCGGCCTCGGTGCAGGCCCGTTCGAGCGCCCCGCGCACACCGGTCCCGGGCGGCAGGCCGATCAGCGGGTGGCCGGCGAGGTCCGCGACCGGGAGCGGGCCGGGGTCGGCGGCGAACGGGTGGCCGGGGGCCGTCGCGGCGACCAGCGGCAGGTCGACGACCAGCTGGAGGTCGAGTCCTGGCGGCGGTTCGGCGCTCTCCAGGCCGACCACGGCGAGGTCGAGTTCGCCGCGCCGCAGGGCGGTGAGCATCCACTCCGAGGTCGCCTCGCGCAGCGAGATCTCCACCCCGGGGTGCTCGGTGTGGAAGGCGGCGAGGACCGCCGCGAGGTCGGAGCCCCGTTCGTCGGACCCGCCGGGGACGCCCGCCACCATCCCGACCGCGACCTGCCCGGTCAGCAGTCCGGCGTGGGCCTGCGCCGTCTGCCGCACGCCCTCGACGGCGGCGAGCGCCGCCCGCGCGTACGGCAGGACGGCCGCGCCCGCCTCCGTCGGGGTGACCGAGCGGCCGGTGCGGTCGAGCAACCGCTGGCCCAGTTCGCGCTCCAGCCGCCGGATCTGCGCGCTGATCCCGGGTTGCGCGAGGTGCAGGCGCTCGGCCGCCCGGGTGAATCCGCCCTCCTCGACCACCGCCACCAGGTACTGCAACTGCCGGAGCTCCATAACCGCTGATTCTAGGGACCAGAACAACCCGCTCTTGGACTTCTGGCGGCTCCGTCCCGCAGCCTGGTGACCATGCAGCACTCCCCCTCGTACAGCACCGCCGGCCTGCGCTCCGAGATCGCCGCCGAGCGGCGCGAACTCGCCGACGTCCTGCACGGTTTGTCCCCATCACAGTGGAACTCGCCCTCGCTCTGCACCGGTTGGCGGGTGCGCGAGGTGGCGGCGCACATGAGCCTGGGCTTCCGCCACCGGATCCCGCGGATCGCCGCCGAGCTGGTCCGCTCGCGCGGCAGCCTGGACCGGATGACCGACCGCTTCGCCCGCCGCGACGCCGGCGCCCTCACCGGGGCCCAACTCGCCGCCGCCCTGCGGGACAACGCCGACCACCCGTGGACGCCGCCGGTCGGCGGACCCGCCGCCGCGCTGGGGCACGACGTCGTGCACGGCCTGGACATCACCGTCGCACTGGGCCTCGCCCGCCGGGTGCCCGCCGAGCGGCTGCTTCCCCTGCTGGCGGAGGTCACCCCGCGCACCCTGCGGTTCTTCGGCGCCCGCCTGGAGAACGTCCGACTGCGCGCCACGGACCTCGACTGGTCGTACGGAAGCGGTAGTCGGACGGTCGCCCGACCGGCCGAGGAGTTGCTGCTCCTCGCTTACGGACGACGCGTCCCCGGGGTCGACATCTGACCGGAAGCGTCCGGTTCGCGGTCAACCAGGGGTAAAGTCAGCGGGCATGGTCGATTCGACGGTTCCGATCCTCCCCTGTCAGACCCTCCCGCCAGTGCTCGAGTTCTACACCGCGCTCGGCTTCGAGGTGACCCTCCATCAGAAGAGCCCCAACCCGTACGCCGTTGTTCAGCGCGGCGCCATCCAACTGCACTTCTTCGGCATGAAGACGTACGATCCGGGCGCCTCCTACAGCACCTGCCTGGTCCGTACGGACGACGTGGACGCGCTGCACGCCGCGTTCCGGGAAGGCCTGCGCTCCGCCTACGGGCGGGTGCCGACCAGCGGCCTGCCCCGGATCGGCCCGGTCGGCGACACCTCGCACGGTGTACGGCAGTTCCTGGTGACCGACCCCGGCGGCAACTGCCTGCGGATCGGCCAGCCGATCCGCGCCGACCAGCGGCACCGGCCGTCCCCCGAGGAGCCGTTCGCGAAGGCGCTGCACCACGCGGCACTGTTCGCCGACTCCAAGGAGGACCCGGCCGCGGCCGCCCGGGTGCTGGACCGCGCGCTGGCCCGGACGGACGGGCCGCCCGCGCCGGTGCTGCTGTTCCGGATCCTCGCGCTGCGCGCCGACCTGGCCCACCGCCTCGCGGACGGCGCGAGCGCCGAGGCGTTCACCCGGCGGGCCGAGCGGATCGCCACCGAACTGACCGAGGAGGAGCGGGAGTCCGTCCTCGACGACCTCAAGCGGCTGGCGGACGTCCTGCTCTGATCGGCCATCAGGCTGCTCCCGACCGTCCGGAGGTCCTTGAGCGGCGCGAGCGGCGCCGGCGGCGCGAACGGCGCACCCGGCCGGGGCAACCGACACCGGCCGGTGCGACCGGCGCGGCCGGGGCCACCGGTGCGCGCCGCTCAAGCGCCCCGCGCGCGGCCAGCAGCTCCGGGTGCGGCCAGCAGCTCCCGGTGCGGTCAGGATCTCCCGGTGCGCTCAGGAGCTCCAGGTCCGGCTGCAGAGCACCAGGCGGTAGCCGTCCGGGTCGGCCACGGTGACGCCGTACTCGTCCCAGTACGGGTTGTGGGCGGGCACCCGCGTGCCGCCGGCGTCCTCCAGGCGCCGCACCAACGCGTCGTCGACGGGGGCGCCGAGGTAGACGACGAAGAGGTCGTCGACGGTGGGCGCCGGCTCGACCGGGCGCTCGGGGTCGCGGGTCAGCTCGAAGTGCCAGCCGCCGCCGGACGGGCCGACCATCAGGAGGTCGTGCTCGCCGGGGACGCGTTCGGTGCTGCGCCACAGGACGGCGAGGCCGAGACCGTCGACGTAGAAGCGCTCGGCCGCGGCGAGGTCCCGGGAGGGGCGCGCGACCCGGATGCGGGTGGTGGAGTCGATCACGGGCGCCGAGCCTACCCGGGTGCGCGCCGGACGCCCCCTCAGAGTCGGCGCAGCCGCTCCTCGTCGTCGGTGCGCGGGCAGGTGAGGCAGGCCCGGGCCGGCTCGACGGCGTAGTAGAGGCAGCAGCCGAGGCGGGTCCGGGTGTGGTGGCCCCGGCCGTCCCCGCCGCGCAGCAGCCGGAAGTCGGCGGCGCCGGGGAGCGGGTCGGTACCCCCGGGCAGGACCGCTCCGGCGGCGGCGACCGCGGTGTCCTCCCCGGTGGCGCCGGGGCCCGGGGCGCACGCGTCGAGCCGCTTGCCGAGGTACCAGATCGCCGAGGCGAGGTCGTCGGTGACCATCCCCCACAGCGCGCGGGTGCCGCGCCGGGTGGGGGCGGCGAAGGCGGCGAGCAGCGGTTCGGCGTGGGCGACCACGGCGGCGCGCAGTTCGGCCCGCAGTTCGTCCTCGCCGGGGACCGCGACGTAGGCGCGCGGGCGGAGCGCGAGATCACCGGTTGGGGCGTGCAGCCATACGTCCGCGCCGTCGATCGAGGGGACGCGCCGGGCCAGGTGCCAGGGTCCGGCGATCAGCACGCAGAGGGACCAGAGGTAGTGGTGGAGCAGTCGGGAGGCGGCCACGTGCGGACGCGGAGCGGTGCCGTGCTCGGCGGCGACGGGGGCGATCCGGGCGGCCTCCCCGGCCAGCGCCCGCGCCAACACCTCCGGATCGCCCGCCAGTTCGGACACGGAGTACCAGCCCTGCGCCCGGCCGGGGGCAGGTTCGTCCGCCGCCAGCAGTCGCACCCTGAGCACCGGACAGAGGTCCAGCAGCAGCCGGTAGTCGGCGTCCAGCAGGTTCGCGGGAGGCACCGCGGCGGGCGGGGCGGCGGGCGGGGCGGCAGGCGGGGCGGCAGGCGGAGGTGACCCCGAGAAGATCATCGGCACTCCCGAGATCGCATTAGGTGAGGCTCACCTTACAGGCGCTCGACGACCGGTTCGCGCCGCCCTCGGCCAACCGGCCCCCCAAGGTCCCCAGTACGGACCAATCCACCGGGGACTTGACGATATTAGGCTTGCCTAACCTAATATCTCGCCCCGTGCTGACCACCGATCCGCCGGCCCCCGAGGCCCCGGCCACGACCCGCCGCTCCCCGGCCAGGCTCCCCCTGGTGTTCGCCGCCGGCCTCGGCCTGCTCGCGCTGTGCGCGGCGCTGAGCCTCGCACTCGGCTCCCGCACCGTCCCGCTCGGCACCGTCGTCGGCGCGCTGACCGGCGGCGCGCACGGCGGCGACGCCGACGTGGTGACGGGGCTCCGGGTCCCGCGCACGCTCATCGGCCTGGCCGTCGGGGCCGCGCTGGGCGTCGCCGGGGCCGTCGCCCAGGGGGTCACCCGCAACCCGCTCGCCTCGCCGGTCACCCTCGGCATCAACGCCGGCGCGAGCTTCGCCGTGGTCGCCGCGATCTACGCGTTCGAACTGACCCGGGCGATCGAGTACGTCTGGTTCGCCTTCGCCGGGGCCGCGCTCGCCGCCGTCGCCGCGTACGCGATGTCGCGCCGCGGCGGGGACCTCGACCCGGTGCGCCTCGCGCTCGGCGGGACCGTGCTCACCGTGGTGCTCACCTCGTGGACGTCCGCGCTGATGCTGGCCAGCCACCGCACCCTGGACGAGGCCCGGTTCTGGCTGGCCGGCTCGATCGCCGGACGCCAGCTGGACACCCTGCTGCCGGTGCTGCCCTTCCTGGCGCTCGGCCTGGTCGGCGCGTTCGCCGTCGCGCCGCCGCTGAACGCGCTGGCGCTCGGCGACGAGACCGCCCAGTCGCTGGGCGTGCCGGTGGCCCGGATCCGGGTGCTCGGCGGGACGGCCGTCGTACTGCTCGCCGGCTCCGCGGTCGCCGTCGCCGGGCCGATCGCGTTCATCGGCCTGGCCGCCCCGCACCTGGTCCGCCCGCTGCTCGGCAGCGACCACCGCGCGCTGCTGCCCGGGTGCCTGATCGCCGGTCCGGTGCTGCTGCTCGCCGCCGACGTGCTCGGCCGCCTGGTGGCCCGCCCCTCCGAGCTGGAGGTCGGCATCGTGACCGCATTCCTCGGCGCGCCGCTGCTCGCCGTGCTGGCCCGGAAGGCGGCCCGATGAGCGCGCCGACCCTCGACCGGACCGGCGGCGGCCGGCGCACGGGCACCTCCCCCGCCCGCCGCCGCGCCCGCACGGCCGCCTGGTCCGCGGCCGCGGCCGCGCTGCTCGTCCTGCTCACCGGGATCGCACTCGGCACCGGACAGGTCGAGATGACCGCCTGGGAGGCGCTGCGCGCGCTGGCCGGGCTCGGCGACCCCGGCAACGTCCTGGTGGTCCAGGAGTTCCGCGCCCCGCGGGTGGTCTCCGCGCTGATCGCGGGCGCCGGGCTGGCGATGGCCGGCTCGATGCTCCAGCGGCTGTTCCGCAACCCGCTCGCCTCGCCCGACACCATCGGCGTCACCGGCGGCGCGTCCTTCGGCGCGGTGCTGATGCTCGCCGTCGGCGCCTCGCAGGAGTTCATCCCGCTGGCGGCGCTGGGCGGCGGGCTGCTCGCCGCGCTGCTGCTCGGCGGCTTCGCCTGGCGCTCCCGGATGGCCGTCACCCGGCTGGTCCTGGTCGGCCTGGCGGTCCAGCAGGGCCTCGCCGCCGCCGTCAATCTGATGATCGTCCGCTTCCCCGCCGAGCTGGCCTCCTCCGCGATGCAGTGGACCACCGGCTCGCTCTACGGCCGCAACTGGACCGAGGTCTGGATCGGCGGCACCGCCATCGCGGCCGGCGCCGCCGCCGTGGTGCTCTGCCGGCGGCGGGTCGCCGTCCTCGACCTGGGCGACGACTCGGCCGGCGGCCTGGGCCTGCGCCCGCAGCGCGACCGCGTCCTGCTGCTCCTGCTCACCATCGCGCTGGCCTCGCTCGCCGCCGCGCTCACCGGGCCGGTCGCGTTCGTCGCGCTCGCCGTGCCGCACCTGGTCCGACTGCTCGCCGGACCGCCCACCCTCGGCACGCTCGGCCTCACCGCGCTCACCGGCGCCCTGCTGCTGCTCGCCTCCGACCTCCTCGTGCTCCATGTGATCCCCGTCCACGGCCTGCCGGTCGGTGCCGTCACCGCCACGCTCGGCGCGCCCTGGCTCCTGGTGCTGATGATCCGCCAGGGCCGGCTTCCCCAGAGGAGCAGCTGATGACCCCCGACCCCGCCGACCCCACCGCCACCGCCACCGCCACCGGCACCGCCGCGAGCACCGGCACCGCCACCGCCACAAGCCCCGCCACCGGCGTCGACTCGCCCGCCGGAGCGGCGGCCAACCGGCTCGCCGCCCACGGCCTCGGGCTGCGCTACGGCAGCCGGACCGTCGTCGACGGCCTCGACCTCGACCTGCCCGGCAACGCCGTCACCGCCATCGTCGGCCCCAACGCCTGCGGCAAGTCCACCCTGCTGCGCGGCCTCGTCCGCCTGCTCGACCCCGCCGCCGGCACCGTCACCCTCGACGGCTCCGACATCCACCGGATGCCCTCCCGGACGCTCGCCCGGCGGATGGGCCTGCTGCCCCAGCAGCCCGTCACCCCCGAGGCGGTCACCGTCGAGGCACTGGTCCGGCTCGGCCGCTTCCCGCACCAGCGGATGCTCACCCCCTGGTCCAAGGCCGACCAGGCCGCCGTCGAGGAGGCGCTGGAGCGCACCGGCATGTCCGGGCTGCGCGACCAGCAGGTCGACCGGCTCTCCGGCGGCCAGCGCCAGCGGGCCTGGATCGCCCTCGCGCTGGCCCAGGACACCGACCTGCTGCTGCTCGACGAGCCCACCACCTTCCTCGACCTGCGCCACCAGCTCGACGTCCTCGACCTGGTCGCCGACCTGCACGCCGAGGCCGGGCGCACGGTCGTCATGGTGCTGCACGACCTCGGCCAGGCCGCCCGGTACGCGGACCACCTGGTGGTCCTCCAGGACGGCCGGCTCGCCGCGGCCGGTCCGCCTGGCGACGTGCTCACCGCCGAGCTGGTGGAGCGCGTCTTCCAGGTCCCCTGCCAGGTGGTGCCCGACCCGGAGACCGGCACACCGCTGGTCGTGCCCCGGGCCCGGCCGAGACGGGCCGCCGCCGCCCGCGGCTGACCCCGGCCGGCTCCCCACCCACTCCCCCCAGTGCACATCGCCTTCCGGCCGCCCGCCCGCGTGCCGTGCCGTGCCGTGCCGACGCCCTGGTCCGACTCGCCCTGCCCTGCCCCCGCACGAGACAAGGAACCCCCGTATGAACCGCTCCGCCCGCGCCCGCAGACTCCCCGCCGCCGCCCTGGCCGCCGCGCTCTCCACCGCCCTGCTCGCTGCCTGCGGCAGCGGCGGCGACGGCGAGCCCGCCGGGAACACCGCCGCCGCCTCCGGCCCGGCCGCCGCCTTCCCGCGCACCGTCGCCCACGCGGCCGGCAGCGCCGAGATCAAGGCCCAGCCCAAGCGCGTGGTCGTGCTGGACAGCGGCGAGCTGGACGACGTCACCCTGCTCGGCATCACCCCGGTCGGCGCCGTCTCGCCGCACATGAAGACCGAGGGCGGCTTCCCCGGCTACCTCAAGGACAAGATCAAGGACACCAAGGACGTCGGCCCGATGAACGAGCCGAACCTGGAGCTGATCGCCTCCCTCAAGCCCGACCTGATCCTCTCCTCGAAGGTCCGCCACGCCAAGGTCTACGACAAGCTCAACGCGATCGCCCCGACCGTGCTCGCCGAGACCACCGGCTTCCCGTGGAAGGAGAACCTCGCCCTCTACGCGCAGGCCCTCGGCAAGGAGGCGGAGGCGAAGCAGGCGCTCACCGACTACGAGGCCCGCGCCGCCAAGCTCGGCGAGGCGATCAAGGCGAAGAACGGCGGCACCGCGCCGACCGCCTCCGTGGTCCGCTTCGTGGCCGGGCCCACCCGCCTCTACCAGAAGCAGTCGTTCAGCGGTGTCGTGCTGAAGGACGCCGGACTGGGCCGCCCGGCCTCCCAGGACGTCGACAAGTCGATGCTGGAGGTGAGCGCCGAGCAGATCGACCAGGCCGACGCCGACCTGGTCTTCGTCACCGTCGCCGACGACCCGACCAAGACCAAGCAGAGCGAGGTCCAGAACACGCCCGTCTGGCAGGGCCTGAACGCCGTCAAGAACAACAAGGTGTTCAACGTGCCGGACGAGACCTGGATGTCGGGCATCGGCGTCCAGGCCGCCGACGCCATGCTCGCCGACATCGCCAAGGCCGCGGGCGTCGACGCGCCCCGGTAGGCCCCGCCGCCCCGCACCGGGGCCCGGCGCCCCCGGAGGTCCCGAGGGGCGGGCCGTACGGAGCCCGCCCCTCGCCCCCTCCCCCCACCGCCCCACGGAGAGGACCCGCCCTGCCATGCGCCTCTACCTGCTCGCCCTCAACCCCACCGAATCGGTGACCGAGGGCTTCCTCCCGGCCGCCGCCCGGCTCGGCCTCGACGTCACCGTGCTCACCGACCAGGTCGAGGCCCACCGCCGCGCCTACGCCGGCCTGCCCGCCGCGCCCGAGGTGGCGGCCTGCGAGGTGCGCGACTTCCGCGAGGTGGTCGGACTGCTCTCGCAACGCGCCCCGCGGGACCCCGACTTCGCCGTCTTCAGCAACAGCGACCACCTGCAGACCCAGACCGCGCTCGCCGCCGCGTACTTCGGTCTTCCGGCCAAGGACTGGAAGGCCACCCTGCGGGCCAAGAACAAGGGCGAGCTGCGCCGCCGGCTGGCCGCCGCCGGCCTGGACACGGTGCGCTCCGCCGAACTCGCCGCCGGGCAGGACCCGTCCGAGCTGGCCGCCCTGCTGCGGGCGGCGGACGTCCCCTTCCCCGTCGTGGTCAAGCCGCGCGAGGGCGTCGCCAGCGAGGACGTCTCGCTGGCCGCCGACCTCGCGGACCTGGTGCGGCGCGCCGGGGAGATCCAGGACCGGCGCCCCGGCGCCGCACTGGTCGTCGAGGAGTTCCTGGACGGCCAGTTGTGCACGCTGGAGACACTCGGCGACGGACGCCGCCGGCACGTCCTCGGCGGGTTCCGCACCCGGCTCTCCCCGCCGCCGGACTTCGTCGAGGACATGCTGGAGTTCGTCCCCGCGCACCCGCCGGCCGCGGTCGCGCAGGTGCTCGCCCAACTGGACGCGATCGGCGTCGGACTCGGCGCCTGCCACACCGAGTTCGTCCTTCAGCCGGACGGCCGGGCCCGGATCATCGAGGTCAACTACCGCGCCATCGGCGACCAGTGCGACCTCATGCTCGCCGCCGTCCTCGACCTCCCGCTGTTCGAGCTCGTCCTCGCCGCCCACCTCGGCCGCGAACTCCCCGCCGACCTCGGCGAACGCTGCGCCGCCACCCCGCTGCGCGCCCGCAACGAGGCGGTCTGCGCCGACCGGGCCGGGACCCTCACCGCCGCGCCCGGGCCGCACGACGAACGGGCCGAGGAGCGCGCCGACGGAGTGCGGCTCGTCCACCGGCCGCAGCGCGCGATCGGCGAACGGCACGCGCACTACCGCACCAACCGGGACTACCTGAGCGTCATCTGGGCGGTCGGCCCCGACCAGGCCGCCGCCGACGCCGCCGTGGCCGGGTTCATCGCGGCCAACCGCTGGGAGATCACCCCGTGAGCGCGCCGCCCGCCGACGCGCTCGCCCTGCGCGTGCTGTCCGCCCTGCTGCGCGAGGACGTGCTCGGGCTGCGCACCCGCGGCGCGGTCGAACAGCGGGCCGACGGCCCCTGGGCGGTGGCCCGCGACCACGCGCTCACCGTCCCCGTCGCCCCCGAGGGCTTCCAGAGCGAGTACGCCGCCCGGCTCCCGCTCGTCGAACTGGACGGCCGCCCGGTCGAAGGCCTGGACGCCGTGCTCGCCGCGCTCGCCGGCCTGGCCGACGCCGAGGACCGGCCCGGCTGGACGGCGTTCGCCGAGGAGTGCCGCCAGACCCTCGCCACCATGGAACTGCACGAACGGGTCCGCGGCGAGGTCCACACCGCGCTCACCGACCTCTACGGCGCCGACCCGGCCCGCTGGACCGGCCCCGCCGCCGCCCTCGCCCACGACACCCTGGCCGCCTACCTCGACCACCCGGTCTATCCCACCGCGCGCGGCCGCTCCGGCCTGGACGAGCACCACCTGCGCTCGTACGCGCCCGAGTTCCACCCGGCCTTCGAACTGCGCTGGCTCGCCCTGCCGACCGGCACGCTCACCCGGCACGGCGACCGGCCGCTGCCGCGCTGGTGGCCCACCCCGGGCTGGCTCGGCCTCGACCTGCCCGGCGGCGACGCGGCCTGGGAGACCCTGCCGGTCCACCCGCTCACCGTCGGCCCGGCCCTCGACGAGGCCCTGCGCGCCGCCGGGCTGGACGACCGCGCCGTCCTCGCCGAACGCCCGTACCTCACCGTCGTCCCCACCCTCTCGATGCGCACCGTCGCCGTCGCCGAGGACCCCGTCCACCACCTGAAGCTGCCGCTCGCCACCGCCACCCTCGGCCGGCTCAACCGCCGCACCGTCAAGCCCGGCACCCTGCGCGACGGCGCCGCCGGACAGCGGCTGTTCGAGGCCGTGCTGGCGCGCGAACCGCGCTTCGCCGGACGGATCCTGCACGCCGACGAGCAGACCTGGGCGCACGCCGGGCACGAACTGCTGGCCGTGCTGCTGCGCCGCTACCCGGCCGGGCTGGAGCGGTCGGCGACCGTCCCGCTCGCCGCCCTGCTCGCCCCGGCGCCGGGCGGACGTCTGGTCGTCGACCACCTCGCCGACCGCTTCTCGTCCGGCGACCCGGTCGCCCTCTACGACGCCCTGCTGGAACTGCTGCTCGACTGGCAGACCACCCTCTTCGGCTACGGCGTCGCCCTGGAGGCCCACCAGCAGAACACCTCGCTCGTGCTCGACGACGACGGCGGCCTCCGTCTGCTCCACAAGGACGACGACGGACCGCGCGTCCACACCGGCCGCCTCGCCGCCGCACTCGGCGAAGACGCCCCCGCCCCCGGGGAGTTCGACGACGCCCGGATCCTCACCGACGACGACCGGCCGCTGACCGACCTGTTCACCACCATCACCGGGCACCTGTGCACCGGCTCCCTGGCGTTCGGCCTCGCCGCCCACGGACGGGCCGGACTCGACGACCTGCTCGCCCTGCTGCGCAAGCGGCTCGCGCAGGCCATCGACCGGGCCGGTCCGGCCGCCGAGCCGCTGCGCGCCGCCCTGCTCGACGCCGAACGGCTGCCTGTGAAGGCGATGGTCACCGCCGGAACCCTGCTCAGCAAGCAGCGCTCGGGCGCCGCCGACATCAACAAGCACTACACCGACGGACCGAACTACCTGCTGCCGCACGCCGGTTCCGCACCCGGTTTCCCAACCGGATCCGCACCCGGTTCCGCAGCCGGAGCGGAGGCCGGCCCGTGACGGTCGACGCACCGACCCGGCGGCCCGGACCGGAGTCCGCCCGCCCGGGTGGGCTCGGCCGCCGCCAGGTGCACGCCGTCGCCGCCTGCTACTTCGTCGCCTCCTTCGCCGCCCTCGGCCTGCCGCCGTACCTGACGGCGATCCTGCCCGCCCTCGGCGACCGCGACGGCCGCTGGGCGGGTCTGCTCTACATCGTGCCGACCGTCTTCAGCGCCCTCGGCGCCCCGTTCTGGGGCCGGCTCGCCGACCGGTTCGGCCGCAAGCGGCTGCTGCTGCGCGCCCAACTCGGCCTCGCCGTCTCCTTCCTGCTGGCCGGCGCCGCCGAATCGCTGACCGGGTTCACTCTCGCCCTCGTCCTCCAGGGCCTCCTCGGCGGCACCTTCGCCGCCACCACCGGCTACCTGGCCGCCGCCCTCGACGGCGCGCGGCTGTCCGCGGCGCTCACCCTGATGCAGGGCAGCGCGCGGGCCGCGCTGGTGGCGGCGCCGATCCTGGTCGGCGCGCTCTCGCCGTGGATCGACCCGCACCGGCAGTACCTGCTGATGGCCGCGCTGCCGCTGGCCGCCGCAGGCCTCCTCGCGCTGCTGCCGGAGCCCGGCCGGCGGCCGGGGTGTCGGCAGGAGCGGCGGCAGGAACGGCCGCCGGGGCGTCGGCCGGGGCCCGAGGACGCCGGGGCCTTTGCCGACGGGGCCGCGACCGGCGGGGGCCTCGTCGGCGGAGCCCTCGCCTGCGGGGCCGAGGCCACCGCGGGCGCCGCACCCGCCGCAGCCCCTCGCCCGGGGCCGCTGCGCGTCCTCTACGCCTTCGAGTTCGCCTTCGTCTTCGCCACGATCGTCTCCTTCCCCTACCTGATATCGCTGGCCGAGCAGCGCCTCCCGGGGATCTCCGGCACCACGGCCGGCGTGCTGTTCGCCCTGCCGCACCTGTGCTACCTGGTGTTCGCCGCG
Organism: Kitasatospora sp. NPDC057692; assembly: GCF_042799475.1. Lineage (NCBI taxonomy): Bacteria > Bacillati > Actinomycetota > Actinomycetes > Kitasatosporales > Streptomycetaceae > Kitasatospora > Kitasatospora sp. NPDC057692. The sequence continues at coordinate 123,271 of NZ_JBHVIV010000004.1, forward strand.
CGCACCCACACCGCCTTCCTGCACCGCCCGCACACCGGCCTCGCCCTCGGCTTCGCCTTCGTCGCGCTCGGCCTCGCCGGACACGCCGCGGCCCGCTCAATGCCCGCCTTCGCCGCCGCCCGGCTGCTGCTCGGCGCCGGACTCACCCTCGGCCTGGTGTGCCTCGCGGTGCTGGCCGCCGAGGCCGCCCACGGCCGGGCGCCCGGGCGGATGTTCGGCACCCTCGAATTCGTCTCCAAGGGCGGCGCCGTGGCCGCCGGCGCCGTCGCGGCGCTGGCCAACAGCCGGTTCGACGCCACCGCGCCCGTGCTGGCCGGCACCGCCGCCGCACTCCTGGCCGCCCTCGCGGCCACCGCGTTCATCTCCCCCGTCCGCCAGCGTCGGAGTCACCCATGACGAACCAGACGAACCAGACGAACCAACTGCCCACCGCCGACCACGCGGTGGCCCACACCCTGCTCAACTGCCTGCTGCGCGAGGTGTCCGCGCCCGAGCACCAGACCGCCGTCAGCGACCACCGACTACTGCTCTGCCTGCCCCGGCGCGGCGTCCTGCTCCGGGTCGCCCTGCGCCGCACCTCGCTGCTCGGCGCGCACCGCTTCACCGGCCCCATCGAAGAGGAACACGAAAACGGCTGGCGGGAGTTGGGCTGGCGCGAGCTCGCCCGGCACGTCCAGGGGGAACTGGAGCTGCGCACCGGCACCACCAACGAGGAGTTCCTCGGCCAACTGGCCGCCAGCCACACCGCGGTCGCCGCCGCCCTGGCCGGACGCCCGGCGCCCGGCCCCGACCGCTACCTGGAGTCCGAGCAGGCGCTGCTGTTCGGACACCGCTTCCACCCCGCGCCCAAATCCCGCTCCGCCGAACGCGGCGACTGGCGCCACTACGCGCCCGAGTCCCGCGCCGCCTTCCCGCTGCGCCACCTCGCCGTCCGGCCGGAGCTGATCGCCGAGTCCGCCGCCGACCCGGCCGCGACCGCGCTGCTCGACGGGCTCGGCCCCGCGCCGGACGGCTACCGGCTGCTGCCAGCCCACCCCTGGCAGTACCAACTCATCGGCGACCAGCCGCTGTTGAGGGGCGCCCTGGAGCGCGGTGACGTCCTCGACCTCGGCCCCGGCGGCGCCCCGTTCACCGCCACCGCCTCCGTCCGCACCCTGTACGGCGCGGGCGCGTTCCTCAAGTTCAGCCTGAACGTCCGGATCACCAACTGCCTGCGCAAGAACGCCGCGTACGAGCTGACCGGCGCCGTCGCCCTCACCCGGCTGCTCGCCCCGGTGCTCGCCGACCTCGCCGAGCGCTTCCCCGACGCCACCGTGCTGCGCGAACCCGCCTTCCGCACCCTCGCCCTGCCCGGCGCCGACGGCCGCCCCGACCGGGCGCTGTACGAGGGGTTCGGGCTGATCGTCCGCGAGGGCCTCGGCGGCGCGCTGCGCCCGGGCGTCACCCCGCTGCTGGCCGCCGCCGTCGCCGACGAGTACCCGACCAGCTCCGCGCACGTCTCCCGGCTGCTGTCCGGTACCCCGGACCCGGCGCGGGCCCTCGACTGGTGGACGGCCTACCTTCGGCTGCTGCTCCCGCCGGTGCTGGCCGCCTACTTCGACCACGGCGTGGTCCTGGAGCCGCACCTGCAGAACGTGCTGATCGGCGTGGACGCCGCCGGACGGCCCGTCCAGGTGCTCTTCCGCGACCTGGAGGGCACCAAGCTCCTCCCCGAACGGCACGCGGCGCTGCTCGGCGCGCTGCCGCCCGAGGTGGCGGGGCCGATGGCGTACGACGCCGAGCGGGGCTGGGACCGGGTGGTCTACTGCCTGCTGGTCAACCACGTCGCCGAGCTGCTCGCCGCCCTCGCCGACCTGCACCCGGCGGCGGAGGGCGCGCTCTGGGAGGCGGTTCGCCGGGTCCTGGCCGAGTACGCCGCCGCGCACGGGTGCCCGCCCCGGCTGCGCGCGCTGCTGGCGGGCGTGCCGCTGCCGGGCAAGGCCAACCTGCTCACCCGCTGGGAGCGCCGGGCCGACCGCGCGGCCGGCTACGTCCGCCTCGCCTCGCCGCTGGCCCGCAGCGTCCTCGCGGAGGCGGTGCGCGCCCCGCACCCGGTCCACGCCCCGCACGCCGTCCAGGCCCCGCCGCCCGTCTCCGCCGGAAGGACCCGATGACCGCCGTCCCTGCCCCCGCCAGCGTGCCCGCCCCCGCGACCGCGCCCGACACCGGAGCCGTCACCGAAGCCGTCCGCCGCCACGTCGCGGGCCTGGCGCCCGGGCAACTGCCCGCCTACGTCTACGACCTGGCGGCCCTGCGCGCGCACGCCGCGGCCGTCCGGGCCGCCCTGCCGGAGCGGGTCGAGCTCCACTACGCCGCCAAGGCCAACCCGGAGGCGCCGGTACTGGCCGCGCTGCGCGGCGTCGTGGACGGCTACGAGGTCTCCAGCGGCGGCGAGTTGGCCCACGTCCTGGCCGCGGCCCCGGGGTCGCCACTGGCCTTCGGCGGTCCGGGCAAGACGCCCGCCGAGATCACCGCCGCGGTCGACGCGGGCGTGCACCGCTGGCACGTCGAGAGCGAGCAGGAGCTTCACCGGCTCGCCGCCGTCCTGGCCGAGCGGCCGGACGCCGCGGTGGACGTGCTGATCCGGGTCAACCTGCCGGTCGAGGCGGGCGCGCTGGACTCGGTGGCGCTGGCGATGGGCGGGCGGCCGACGCCGTTCGGCCTCGACCCGGGCCGGGCCGAGGCCGCCGTCCGGCTGCTCACCGAGCCGGTCGGCCCGCTGGGCCCGGTCCGGCGGCGCCTGCGGCTGCGCGGCGTGCACGCCCACCTGGCGAGCGGCCTCGCGGCCGCCGAGCAGCTGGCGCTCGCCGAGCAGATCGTCGGCTGGTCCGTCCGGCTCGCGGAGAGGCACGCTTTCGCGCTGGACGAGGTCAACGTGGGCGGCGGCATGGCCGTCGACTACGGAGACCCGGGTGCCCGCTTCGACTGGGCGGCGTTCGGCGAGGGCCTCGGCAGGCTGCTGGACCGGCACCCGGGGCTGACGCTGCGGATCGAACCAGGCCGGGCGCTGACCGCCTACTGCGGCTGGTACGCCACGGAGGTGCTGGACGTGAAGCACAGCCACGGCGAGGACTTCGCGATCGTCCGCGGCGGCACCCACCACCTGCGCACCCCGGCCACCCGGGGGCACAGCCAGCCGTTCACCACCCTGCCGGTCGCCGCCTGGCCGCACCCCTGGCCGCGCCCGGCCGTGACCACCGGCCGCGCCACGCTGGCGGGCCAGCTCTGCACCCCGAAGGACGTCCTCGCCCACGCCGCCCCGGCGGCGGCCGGCCTGCGCGCGGGCGACCGCGTGCTGTTCGGCATGGCGGGGGCGTACGCGTTCAACATCTCGCACCACGACTTCCTCATGCATCCCCGCCCGGGGTTCGCCTACCTGGACGGGGAGGACGGGGAGGGCTTGGACGACGGGGCGGTGGACGGCTGACAAATGACAGCTGACAGATTTCGTCATCTGTTATCTGTTATCTGTCAGCTGTCATCTGATATCTGTCAGCTGTCATTTGTCAGCCGCCGCCCGGCGGCGGCCACCCCGCCCCGCCGCACGCCGACTCCGCACTGACGTGCGAAAGTGGTAGCCGGCGAAGGGAGCGCGCGCGTGCTGATGGAAAAGGTGGCGGAGATCATCGCCGAGGCCTCGGCCGAGGCGGTGGAGCCCCGGTTCCGGGCGCTGGCGGCCGGCGAGGTGATGGAGAAGGCCCCCGGCGAGGTGGTCACCGTCGCCGACCGGGAGGCCGAGGTGATCATCGCCCGGCGGCTGCGCGAGCTGCTGCCCGTCCCGGTGGTGGGCGAGGAGGCCGTCGCCGCCGACCCGGCCCTCAGCCGGGCGCTGCACGCGGAGCCCGCCGTCTGGCTCGTCGACCCCGTCGACGGCACCGCCAACTTCGTCGCCGGCCGGCCCGAGTACGCCGTCATGGTCTCGCTGGTGCGCGACGGCCGGACGGTCGCCTCCTGGATCCGGCACCCCGTCACCGCCACCACCTACACCGCCGAGCTCGGCTCCGGCGCCTGGCGCGACGGCCACCGCCTGACCCGCACGCCCGCCCCCGCCGACCCGGCCAAGTGGCGCGGCTCGGTGAAGAGCCGCTTCCTCGACCCCGAGCGCCGCCGCCTGATCGAGGCCAACAGCGCCGCCTTCGGCGAGCTGGGCCCGGGCCGCCACGCCGCCGGCATCGAGTACCCGGACCTCGTCGAGGGCGCCTCGGACTTCGCCCTCTACTGGCGCACCCTCCCCTGGGACCACGCACCCGGCTCCCTCCTCCTCACCGAGGCCGGCGGCCGCGCCGCCCGGTTCGACGGCACCCCGTACGCCCCCGAGCCCCCCGGCGGCGAGGACGGACTGCTGGTCGCCGCCGACCCGGCCACCTGGGAGCGCTGCCGCGCGCTCCTGCTCGCCCCGTAGGCACCCGGCCGCGCGATCACGCACCCCGGCTCCTACACTTCGCGATCATGACTTCACGGCGACTGGTCGCGCTGCTCCTCGGCGCCCTCCTCCTGACCCCGGCCTGCGCCTCCGCAACCGACCACGATTCCTCCGCCCCCTCCGCCCGGACACCGGCCGAGGAGCCCGCGGAGTCGCCGAAGCCGCCGGTGGCGGTGCACTCGCTGACCGCCGCGGAGGTACAGCAGGGCTGGTGGGGCTGGGCGGTGTCGGCCGAGGAGGAGCGCAGCCCGGTGCTCGACACCACCGGCCGGTGGTGCGCCGAGCTCCAGCGGGAGAACCTCTGGTACCTGGCCGGGACGACCGGCGGGAAGGTCGTCGAGCGGAAGTGCACCGTGCCCGTCGGCGTCCCGGTGCTGTTCCCGGTGGTGACGAGGTTCGGCGAGGCCACCGAGTGCATGGACTTCATGGACACGGCCAAGGGCTCCGCCACGCTGGACGATGCCCCGCTGACCGCCGAGCCGATCGGCACGACCCCGATCGGGCTGGTGGGCGTCCCCGGCAATGCCTTCGGCGAGGACATCGGCAACACCTGGGCCTGCGGCCTGTGGGTGCGGCTGGACCCGCCGGCGCCCGGGAGCCACGAACTGACGATCCGGGGCGAGTCCGGCGCGATGGGCTTCGCCACCGGGGTGGACTACCACCTGCTGGTCGCCGCCCCCACCCCCACCGGCGCCGTCTGAGCTAGCGCGCCGCGCTCCACGCCGCCCGGCCCGCCCGGACGACCTCGGCGAGGAGCGCGGCGACCTCCTCCGCGGTGGTGTGCGGATTGAGCAGGGTCAGCTTGAGCCGGACCCGCCCGGGGCCCTCGCCGGGCAGTTCGGTGCGGCCGACCACGGCCCGGCCGGTGCGCAGCAGCTCACGGCGGAGTTCGGCGTTGACCCGGTCGAGCACCGCCGGCGCGGCGGCACCGCCCTCCGCCGGCCGGTAGCGGAACAGCAGCGCGGTCAGCACGGGTTCGGCGTGCAGTTCGAGCTCCGGATCCGCCCGGACGGTGTCGGCGGCGGCGCGGGCGAGGTCGTGGCAGGCGTCGACGAGCCGGCCGAGTCCGGCGCGGCCGAGGGTGCGCAGGGTGACGGCGAGTTTGAAGGCGTCCGGCCGCCTGGTGGTGCGCAGCGAGAGGCCCAGCAGGCTGGGGTAGCCGGCCTGTTCGTCGTCGGCCGGGTTGAGGTAGGCGGCCCGGCGGGCGAGCGAGACGTACGTCTCGGCGCGGCGGACCAGGAAGACCCCGGCGGCGGCCGGCTGCCAGCCCAGCTTGTGCCAGTCCAGCGAGACGGAGTCGGCCCGCTCGATGCCCGCCAGCAGCGGTGCGAGCCGGTCGGAGAGCAGTGCGCCGCCCCCGTACGCGGCGTCGACGTGCAGCCAGGCGCCGTAGCGGGCGGCGAGGTCGGCGGCGGCGGACAGCGGGTCGACGGCGCCGGTGTCGGTGGTGCCTGCGGTGGCGACGACGGCGACCGGGGTGGCTCCGGCCCAGTCGGCCTCCGCCAGGGCGCGTTCGAGCGCGGCCGGGTCCATCCGCAGCTCGCGGTCGACGTCGACGGGGACGACGGCCCGTTCGCCGAGGCCGAGCAGGGCGGCCGCCCGCTGGACGGAGAAGTGCGCGGCCCGGGAGGCGAAGATCCGGGGACGGGTGCCGGCGGGCAGGGCGAGCAGGCCGTCGAGTTCGACGATGCCGTCGAGCCTCTGGTCGCGGGCGAGCATGAGGCCCATGAGGTTGGACTCGGTGCCGCCGGAGGTGAGCACGCCGGCGGCGTGGGCGGGGTCGTAGCCGACCAGGGCGGCGAGTTCGGCGAGCAGCGCCGTTTCGAGCGCGGTCGCGGCGGGGGCCTGGTCCCAGGAGTCCTGGGAGGGGTTGAGGGCGCTGACGGCGAGGTCGGCGGCGGTGGCGACGGCGAGCGGCGGGCAGTGCAGGTGGGCGGCGCAGGAGGGGTCGGCGGGGTCGGCGGCGCCGTGGGCGAGGAGTTCGGTGAGGCGGGCGAGGGCGTCGCGGCCGCTCGCGCGGGTCAGCGCCTCGGCGGTCCGGGCGGCGAGGTCGGCGGGGCGGCCGGTGGGCAGCGGGCCGCCCCGCCGGACGGCACCGGTCTCCAGTGCGTCGAGGACGGTGGCGAGCAGCGGGCCGAGCGCGGCGGGCCCGCCGACGCCGCCGGACAGCGCGTCGAGCGGCCCCCCGGTGTCGAACGGCGCGCCGTCGGCCGGTCCGCCCGGCCCGCCCGGCGCACCGGATCCCGGCCCGTCCGCCCCGTCCGCGCTCACGCGGACACCACCGGTCCGGAGGCCGCCGCGAGGGCGTCGGCGAGCCGGTCCAGCACCGCGGCCGCCTGCTCGTCCGTGACGGTGAGCGGGGGCAGCAGCCGCAGCACGGCGTCGTGCCGCCCGCCGAGTTCGACGATCAGCCCGCGCTCCAGGCACGCCTCCCGCACCCGGACGGCGATCTCGGGTGCGGCCGGCCGCGCGCCGCAGGAGTCCGGCTCGGCCTCCGGGTCGACGAGCTCCACGCCGATCATCAGCCCGCGTCCGCGCACGTCGCCGATCACCGGCAGCTCCCCGGCCAGGGCTCGCAGCCGTTCGGTCATCCGCGCGCCGACCGCCGCCGCCCGTTCGGCGAGCCCGTTCGCGGCGACGTACCGCAGGGTCGCGGCGCCGGCCGCCATGGCCAGCGTGTTGCCGCGGAAGGTGCCGGTGTGCGCGCCGGGGCGCCAGCCGTCGTACTCCTCGCGGTAGACGACGACGGCGAGCGGCAGGCTGCCGCCGATCGCCTTGGAAAGCACCATGGCGTCCGGCACGATCCCGCTGTGCTCGACCGCCCACATCGCGCCGGTGCGGCCCACGCCGGTCTGCACCTCGTCGACGACGAGCGGGATGCGGCGCTCGGCGGTGATCCGGCGCATCGCGCGCAGCCAGTCGTCGGGCGCGGGGACGACGCCGCCCTCGCCCTGGACGGCCTCCAGGATCATCGCGGCGGGCGGGACGACACCGCCGGACGGGTCGTCGAGCAGCCGCTGGACGTAGGTGGCGGACAGGTCGGCGCCGGCCTCCCCGCCGACCCCGAACGGGCAGCGGTAGCCGTAGGGGTAGGGCAGCCGGACCACCTCGCCGCCGCCGGGCAGCGGTTCCTTGACGGCGACGTTGCCGGTGAGCGCGAGGGCCCCGGCGGTCATCCCGTGGTAGGCGCCGGTGAAGGCGAGGGCGCCGGAGCGGCCGGTGGCGGTCTGCATCAGCTTCAGCGCGGCCTCGACGGCGTCCGTCCCGGCGGGACCGCAGAAGTGCACGCGCGCGCCGGCGGCGAAGGCGGGCGGGAGGCTCTCGAACAGGGCGGTGGTGAAGTCGTCCTTCTCGGCGGTGGCGAGGTCGAGCAGGTGGAGCGGGGCGCCGCTGTCGAGGGTGCGGCGGATCGCCTCCAGGACCACGGGGTGGTTGTGGCCGAGCGCGAGGGTGCCGGCGCCGGAGAGGCAGTCCAGGTAGCGGCGGCCGTCGGCGCCCTCGACGGTCATGCCGTGGGCGCGGACCGGGACGATCGGGAACGAGCGCGCATAGGTGCGGGCGGCGGACTCGCGGACGCGCTGGCGCCGCAGCACGGCGGCGGCCTGGGCCGAGGCCTGGGCCTGGATCGGGGACGGCGACGGGGGTGGCACGGGGACGGTCGGACCGGTGGCGGGCTCAGCGGCGAGCGTCAAGGCGGACTCCCAAGAATTTAGGTGAGCCTAACCTTACTTCTCCGGTTCGCCCGGATCCTCCCCGGGGCCGCCAGAACCACCCGCGCGGGTGACAGCGGACCCGTTTCCCCAACGAGCGGACCGCCCGGAGGTCACGGCCCCGGACGACCGCACCGCGCGCGCTACCCTCACCGCATGCCGACCCCGCCCGCCTCGCCCACCTCCCCCACCCCGCCGCCCCCGCCGCCCGCCCACACCGACACCGACACCGACACCGACGAGTACGCCGCCGAACTCGCCCGAACCCGCGCGTTCTTCGCCGTCCGCGCCGCCGACTGGGACGCCAAGTTCCCCGACGACGGCCCGCGCTACGCCGCCGCCGTCGCCGAACTCGCCCTGCGCCCGGGCGAGTCGGTGCTCGACGCCGGCTGCGGCACCGGCCGCGCCCTGCCCCCGCTGCGCGCGGCGGTCGGACCGGCGGGCCGGGTGCTCGGCGCCGACGTGACCCCGGAGATGCTGCACGAGGCCGCCGCCCGCCACCCCGGCGCCGCCGAACTTCTGCTCGCCGACTGCGCCCGACTCCCCCTGCCCGAGGCCGCGTTGGACGCCGTCTTCGCCGCCGGACTGATCTCCCACCTCCCCGACCCGGCCCGCGCCCTCGCCGAACTCGCCCGGGTCGCACGCCCCGGCGCCCGGCTGGCGCTGTTCCACCCCGTCGGCCGCGCCGCCCTCGCCGCCCGCCACGGCCGCGCCCTCACCCCGGACGACCTGCGGGCCGAGCCCAACCTCCGCCCGCTGCTCGCCGCCGCCGGCTGGCGCCTGACCTCCTACACGGACGCCGACGACCGCTACCTCGCCCTCGCCGAGCGGACGCCGGAGCGGACACCGGACCGGACACCGGACCGGACGCCCGGGGGCGCCGCCCGGCCGTGACGCCCGGCGTGCCAGACTCGGAACCCTCCGCACCCGAACCGGGTGCCCGACGAGAGGCAGCGGCATGGCGCTCTTCGGCAACGCCCACCGGGTCGACAACGACGAGGCCCACAAGGAGTTCGCCCGACTGCTCGGCGAGGGCGAGCAGCTCCGGGCCGCCTACCAACTGCTGCGCGACTCCTTCCTGTTCACCGATCGCCGGCTGATCCTCGTCGACAAGCAGGGCATCACCGGCAAGAAGACCGAGTACCACTCGATCCCCTACCGGTCCATCACCCACTTCGCCGTGGAGACCGCCGGCAGCTTCGACCTGGACGCCGAGCTGAAGATCTGGGTGTCGGGCGCGGCGATGCCGATCTCCAAGAACTTCACCAAGGGCGTGGACATCTACGAGGTGCAGGCCCTGCTCAGCGAGTTCGTCACCCGCTGAGCAAGGCCCGTACCTGCCCGCCGCCCGCAGCGGCGCCGCTCACAGCACCGGCCGCTCACAGCGCCGGCCGCTCAGAACACCAGGGCGAGCTTGCCGCTCAACCCGCCCCGCCGGAACCGCTCGTGCGCCTCGCGGACCCCGTCCAGGCCGAACGCGGCGTGCACCCGCAGCCGCAGCGCGCCGCGGTCGACCAGCGCGGCCAGCTCGCCGAGCGCCGCGCCGTCCTCGCGCACCTGGTGGACGGTGGTGCGCACGCCCCGGGCGGACAGGTCGGGGACGGGGCCCGCCTGGGTGGCGATCGACGCGTAGCGGCCGCCGTCGGCGACCGCCCGCGTCACGAACGCCCCGAAGGTGTCGAGGACGGCGTCGTAGCCGCCGTCGCCGAGGTCGCGCGGGTCGGTGACGGCCAGGCCCGCGCCGTGCTCGCGGGCGAAGGCGGCCTGCCCGTCCCGGGAGACCAGGGCGTCGACCTCGACGCCGCGTGCCCGGGCGATCTGCAGGGCCAGTCCGCCGACCGCCCCGGCGGCGCCGGCCACGAGCAGCCGCTCGCCGGGCCGCACCGCCAGCCAGTCGAGGGTCTGCCAGGCCGTCAGCCCCGCCAGCGGCAGCGTGGCCGCCTCGACCGGCCCGACCGTCCGGGGCGCGCGGGCCACCGCCGCGGCCGGCAGCGCGACCAGCTCGGCCCAGGTCCCGCGCCCGGAGCCGAGCTGGTGCGACATCGCCACGACGGCCTCCCCGGCACGCATCCCGCTGTCTCCGCCGTCGACCACGGTGCCGGCGAGGTCCCAGCCGAGCGTCATCGGCAGCGGCGGCGTGCCCGGGCCGATGGCGCCCTCCCGGGTCTTGTCGTCGACGGGGTTGACGCTGGTCGCGGCGGCCCGGATCAGGACCTCCCCGGCGGCCGGGGCGGGCTCGGGGGCGTCGACGACGCGCAGGACGTCGGGGGTGCCGAAGCGGTCGATCCGGATGGCGCGCACGGGAGGCCCTTCTCGCACGGGGACTGCGGTCACCGGGTCAACCTCCCCGATGATCACGGGAATTCCCGCGCCGGCCGCGGCCAGGGGGTCAGGTCACCGACCCCTGTTCGTTGTACATGCTCACGACGCGGTCGTCGAAGTAGGGGGTGTCGATCTCGACGCCGTCGTGCGACCGGGTGACCCCGTTGACCGAGGTGCGCAGCGTCTGCGGATCCGTCCACAGCCAGGGCCCGCCGCTCGCTCCGTGGCCGAGCAGCCGGCAGGGCATCTCCAGCAGGATGGGGTAGAGGATCAGCCGCTCCAGGGTGCCGGTGCACTCCACCTGGTAGGCGCCGTTGTCGAGGTTCCCGGGGTACCCGACGGCGGTGACCGTCACCTCGTCACGCTGGTTCACCACCAGGCCGTTCGCGCCGGTGGCGTCGACGAGCCGCTTCCCTTCGGCGTTGGGATTGACGGTGATCATGGCGACGTCCGAGTCGAAGGCGTTCGCGGTGTCCAGCCAGTCGTTGAACACCCGGCCCAGCTTCCAGGTGAACTTCCCGTAGGGGTAGGGGTCACCGCCGTTGACCGCCGGCACGTAGACCCAGGTCCTCTTGAACCACTTCGCCTCGCCCCCGTTCATCCGGCTGCCGCCCACCGCGGCGCAGTGCGCCGAGGTGATCACCATCATGCGCGAGGGGCTGTTGAGGGCGCTGGCCGAGCAGGCCTCGGGCAACTGCGTCTCGGTGTTGACGTAGAACACGCGTCCCACCGTCTTGTCCACCGACGACCTCAGCGACCGGTCGGCCGCGAAGCGGGCGGTGGCCGCCTCGACGGCGGCGTCCTGCTTGGCGGCCGCCCCGGCTCCGCGCCCGGCCCCTTCCCGGCCCTCCTGGGCCGCCCAGGTGGCCTCCATCCGCTCGGGCGTCCAGTACGCCAGGGTCGCCGCCTCGTCCGCCGCGCTCGCCGAGGCGGCGGACGTGCCGGCGGCCGGGTCGGTCCGGGGCGCCGCGCCCGCGGCCCCGACCGGCCCCAGCCCCAGGGCCATCGCCATCACGGCCCCGCAGAGCACCCTCAGCCATTTCATCCGCGTCATCCCCACTTCCGAGTCCGTCGGCCGGCCCGGTGGCCGTCCCACCGGCAGGGTGACATCGAGCCCGGGCGCGCCGCCTGAGTACGGGTACTCAGAACGCCGTACTCGAACGGACCGGTAGCGCACGGGAGTTCACCCGTTCAGCCGCCACGGCGCCCGCCGTCGCCGTCGCCCTCGCCACCGGTCCAGCGGTAGCACAGCTCCGGGCGGCCGACGGTGCCGTACTGGGGCTCGCGGGCGGCGAGACCGCTCTCCACCAGGTGCTCCAGGTAGCGGCGAGCGGTGATCCGCGAGACCCCGGCCGCCGTACCCGCGGCGGCGGCGGACAGGCCGGTGCGGGCCGCGCGCAGCACACCGGCGACGGTGTCCAGCGTCGGCGCGCTCAACCCCTTGGGCAGGGCGGTGCGTTCGGGTGCGCGGAGCAGCGCGAACGCCTGGTCGACCTCGGCCTGCCCGGTGGCCGGACCGGTGCGGGCGAGGGTGTCCCGGTAGCGGGCGTAGCGCTCCAGGCGGTCGTGCAGCGCGGCGGCGGCGAAGGGCTTCAGCAGGTACTGGACGACTCCGGCGGAGACGGCCTGGCGGACCATCGCGAGGTCGCGGGCGGAGGTGACGGCGATGACGTCGGTGGTGTGCCCGGCGGCGCGCAGCGTGCCGCAGAGCCGGAGGCCGTGCCCGTCGGGCAGGTAGAGGTCGAGCAGCAGCAGGTCGACGGGGCTCCCGGCGGCGCGGGCCCGTTCCAGGAAGCGCAGCGCCTGTGCGCAGCCGTGCACGGTGCCGACGGCCCGGAAGCCCGGTTCGCGTCCGACATAGAGGGCGTGGGCGGCGGCGGCCACCGGGTCGTCCTCGACGACCAGCACGGAGATCCCGGGGCGCTCCGGGGCGCGCGGTGCGCCGGTCACGGGGCCACCGCCAGGCGCCCGCGGTCCCCGGCGCCCCCGGCCCCGACCTCGACCTCGACCCCGCCGCCGCGCACCGAGGCCGCCCGGTCGAGCGGCAGGCGGACGGTGAGGACGGCGCCGCGTTCCCGGCCGACCTCGACGGTGCCGCCGTTGCGCCGGGCGGCCTGCGCGACGAGCGCGAGGCCGAGTCCGCGGCCGTGACCCTGGCCGTAGCCGCCCCCACCCCCGTCCCCGCCCCCGGCCCGCTTGGTGCTCCAGCCGCGCCGGAACACGTCGTCCACCGCGCCCGGGGCGATGCCTTCACCGGTGTCGGCGACCCGTAGCAGCAGGTGCTCGCCGTCGATCTGGGCGGTGACGGTGACCTCCGGCGGTTCGGGGCTCGCGGCCGCGCCCGCGATGGCGGCGTCCACGGCGTTGTCGATCAGGTTGCCGAGGACGGTGATGAGGTCGCGTGCGCTCAGGTGGTCCGGCAGCACCCCGTCGTCGATCGAGCTGTCGGGGGTGAGCGTCAACTCCACGCCCCGCTCGGCCGCCTGGGCGGCCTTGCCGAGCAGCAGGGCGGCCAGCACGGGTTCGCCGACAGCCGCCACCACCCGGTCGGTGAGCCGCTGGGCGAGGGCGAGTTCGGCGGTGGCGAACTCCACCGCCTCGCGGTGGCGGCCGAGTTCGATCAGCGAGACGACGGCGTGCAGCCGGTTGGCCGCCTCGTGCGCCTGCGCGCCGAGCGCCTCGGTGAAGCCGCGCACCGAGTCCAGCTCCCCGCTGAGCGACTGGAGTTCGGTGTGGTCGCGGAGGGTGAGGACGCGGCCGAGCCCGGTGCCGATGGTCGAGGTGTTGAGCACCACCACCCGCTCGGCCGTCAGGTGCACCTCGTCGCGGACCGGGGCCGCCCCCGAGACGGCGGCCACCAGCGTCGTCGGCAGGCCCAGCCCGGCGACCGGCCGGCCCTCCACCGGCCCTTCCAGGCCGAGGAGTTCACGCGCGGCGTCGTTGCAGAGCACCACCCGGTGGTCGCGGTCGAGCAGCACCAGCCCCTCCCGCACGGCGTGCAGGGTGGCCTGGTGGTACTCGTAGAGGTGGCTGAGCTCGGCCGGCCCCATGCCGTGGGTGTGCCGCCGCAGCCGGGAGTTGGCGAGGTAGGTGCCGATCCCGCCGACCGCCAGCGCGCCCGCCGCGACGCCCGCCAGGGCCAGCAGCGGGCCGCGCAGCTGGGCCGAAATGGACTGCACCGTGAGGCCCGCGCTGACCAGGGCGACCACCCGGTTCCGCTCGTCCAGCACCGGGGTGACCACCCGCACCGACGGGCCGAGCGTGCCGGTGTACGTCTCGCTGCGGGTCTGCCCGTCGAGTGCCCAGTCGATGTGGCCGAGGAAGGTGCGGCCGATCTGCTCGGGCAGCGGGTGGGTCCAGCGGACGCCTTCGGTGTTCATCACGGTGACGAAGGAGACCCCGGTGTCGACCCTCACCCGCTCCGCGTACGGCTGGAGCACGGCCGTCGGGTCGGGCGCGGAGACGGCGGCGAGGACGGCCGGGGAGTCGGCGACGGAGCGGGCGACGGCGGTGACCTGGCGGCGGGCGGCGGCGTCGGTGCGGTCGGCGGTGAACAGGTACGCGAGCACCGCCCCGCCGGCCACCACCGCGGCGACGATGACCACTTGGACGACGAAGAGCTGTCCGGCCAGGCTGCGCACCAGCCGGCGCGGCGGAGGGAGGATTCGCGCGGACATGCCTGTCAGTGTGCACCACGGCCGCGGCCGCCCGGTGCGGGCGCGGTGTTCCGGTCTCCGCGTGAACTCTATGAACGCAAGCGTGACCCGCGTCACGCCCGGCCGCATGCTCGGAACGGCCCACCACCCGGGGCCGCCAGGACCGCACGGCCGCGCACCCTCACGAGCGCACCCCCTCGCACGCACCGGCGCGGCAGCGCACCGGGCGCGCGGGCGCTCGCGCGCCGGGCCCAGCAGTGGCGAAGGAGCCGCAGATGTCGATCACCGGACCAGGAGCAGGGTCCAGAGCCGCGGACGCCCCGGCCGCGGGCACCGCGGCGAAGGATCCGAAGGCCCCGAAGGACCGGAAGGCTCCGAAGGACCGCACCCACTACCTCTACCTCGCCGTGATCGCGGCGGTCGTCGCGGGTGTCGTGGTGGGCCTGGCGGCGCCGGGCTTCGCGGTGGAGCTGAAGCCGATCGGCACCGGCTTCGTCAACCTCATCAAGATGATGATCAGCCCGGTCATCTTCTGCACCATCGTGCTCGGCATCGGCTCGGTGACCAAGGCCGCCAAGGTCGGCCGGGTCGGCGGCCTGGCGCTCGGCTACTTCCTCGCCATGTCGACCGTCGCACTCGCGATCGGGCTGCTGGTCGGCAACCTGCTGGAGCCCGGCGGCGGCCTCCACCTGACCGCCGCGCTCGCCAAGTCCGGCCACGCCCAGGCCGCCGCCGGCGGCGCGCAGTCCACCACCGACTTCCTGCTCGGCATGATCCCGACCTCCCTGCTCTCCGCCCTCACCGAGGGCAAGGTCCTGCAGACCCTGCTGGTCGCCCTGCTGGCCGGCTTCGCCCTGCAGGCGATGGGCCGGGCCGGCGCGCCCGTGCTGCGCGGCATCGAGCACGTGCAGCGGCTGGTCTTCCGGGTAATGGCGATGATCATGTGGGTGGCGCCGGTCGGCGCCTTCGGGGCGATGGCGGCGGTGGTCGGCGCCACCGGGACCGCCGCGCTGAAGAGCCTCGCCGTCATCATGGTCGGCTTCTACCTGACCTGCGCGCTGTTCGTGGTCGTGGTCCTCGGCACGCTACTGCGCCTGGTGGCGGGCGTGAACATCCTCGCCCTGCTGCGCTACCTGGGCCGCGAGTTCCTGCTGATCCTCTCCACGTCCTCCTCGGAGAGCGCGCTGCCCCGGCTGATCGCCAAGATGGAGCACCTGGGCGTCAGCCGCCCGGTGGTCGGCATCACCGTCCCGACCGGCTACAGCTTCAACCTGGACGGGACCGCGATCTACCTCACCATGGCCTCGATCTTCATCTCGGAGGCGCTGGACAAGCCGATGTCGGTGGGCGAGCAGCTGTCGCTGCTGGTCTTCATGGTGATCGCCAGCAAGGGCGCGGCCGGGGTCACCGGCGCCGGGCTGGCCACCCTGGCGGGCGGACTGCAGTCGCACAAGCCCGCACTGGTGGACGGGGTCGGGCTGATCGTCGGCATCGACCGGTTCATGTCCGAGGCCCGGGCGATGACCAACTTCGCCGGCAACGCCGTCGCCACCGTGCTGATCGGGCAGTGGACCGGGGAGCTGGACCGCGAGCGGGCCCGGCAGGTGCTGGCGGGCGCGGTGCCGTTCGACGAGCGGACACTGCTGGACGCGGACGCCCACGGCGCGCCGGCCGCCGGACCTGCACCCGCGGCTGCGCCCGCCCCCTCGCCCGCCGCCCCCGGCCCGGTACCGGTGGCCGCCGCCTGAGCCACCCCGGCCGTCCCACCCCCTGACTCCCCCGGTCCGGCGCCCCGCCCAACCCCCCGGAAATGGCGCCGGACCGGGGGTTCCGCCTTGCCCGCGCTCCCCCGGGACCCGCCTCCCCCCGCCCGCAGACCTCCTCTTCCGCCCTCAGACCTCCTCGGAGCCGCTGACCGCCCAGCTCAGGCCGGTCGCGGGGTCCTCCAGCGCGAGGTGCAGGTGCCGCAGCCGGTCCGCCGGGTCCTCCCAGGTGAAGCAGCGCATCCGCGCGACCAGCGCGCCCACCTCCACCCGGTCCGCCCCGTCCGCCCCGTCCACCCCGTCCACCCGGTCCGCCCTGTCCGCCCGCCGGTCCGCCCCGGCCCCGGCCATCGCCGCCAGCACCCGCCACAGCGCCAGCCGCCCGTGCGCCGCGCCGTGCGCCCGGTCCGCGACGCCCGCCTGCACCAGCGCCGGCCAGGCGAGCGCGAACGGCAGGTACCCGCCGGTGACCAGCCGCCCGGGCGCGAGCTGCGCGGCGGCCTGCGGCGCCGGCCCCCGCACGCAGACGGCCCGCGCCCACCCCGCCAGCTCGGCGAGCGCCCGGGTGGCCGGCCGTCCGGGCAGCCGGGCCCCCGGTCCGGGCAGCTCCACCGGGGCCAGGCCCTCCCGGCTGGCCGGCAGCGTCAGCAGGGCGCTGCGCGACCCGCCGTCGCGCAGGTACTCCCGCACCGGCGCGCCCTCGCCCCGGCCCGCCGCCTCCCACGGCTCCAGCAGCAGGGGGACGCCCTCCCGGTCCGGCTCGGCGTCCCGGGAGAGGTCCTCGCCGAGCAGCACCCGGGTCTGCGCGACCAGCCGCCGCACCGGGGGCGGGCCGAGCAGCGGGGCGAGCCGCCGCCAGCAGTGCCGGGTCGCCAGCACCTCCCAGAGCGGCCCGGCGTCGTGGTCGGTGACGGCGGCGGCGGTGCCCGGACCGCCGTCCGGGTCGAACAGCCGGGCGGCCACCTCGGGCGGCGCGGCGTAGGCGATCAGGTGGCCCAGCGGGGCGGTGGCGATGGCGGCCCGGCCCTGCGCGGCACCGCCCGACCCACTACCACCCGGCCCGCTACCACCCGACCCGGGCCCGCCCTCCCCCGGACAGAACGCGACGGCGGCGGCGCGGGCCTGCCGGTAGGCGCCCAGCAGTTCGATCCAACGGCCCTCGTCCGCCAGGGAGCGGAGCCGATGCTCCTCGTACGTGATCACGATTTTCAGCGTACGGGCGAGACCGGGCGCACGCTGACAGACCGTCAGTTCGGCGCGCCGGAACCGGTCCCGAAGCCGCCCGCGGTCCCGCCGCCGGGCCCGCCACCGTCGGCCGCCCCGCGCTCCCGTTCGAGCACGGTCCGCAGCCGCTCCAGCCCCCGCCGCCGGGTGAGGGCCAGCGTGGAGCGGTGCACGCCGAGCAGGGCCGCGGCCTCCTCCAGTCCGTACCCGTCGAGGTCGACCAGCAGGACGGCGCGGGCCTGCTTGGCCGTCAGACAGCCCAGCAGCCGGACGACCTCCCAGTGCGCCTGAAGCTCCACCTGCCCGCCGGCCTCCGCACCGAGCGCCTCGACGTCCCCCAGCGCCTCGAACGGCACCAGCCGGCGGCGGTCGCGGCGCCACTCGTCGCGCACGACGTTGACCATCGCGGTGAACGCGTAGGCATAGGGCCGCGGATGGCCGAGGAAGCGGGCGGGCCGCCGGGCGATCCGCACATACGCCTCGTGGACGACGTCCCCCGCACCGAACGGATTTCCGACCAGTCGGGTGGCCGCCCGGTGTAGCCGGGGCAGCAATTCCGTGAACACCCGGTCGAATTCCGCGGATTCGGCCCCGGAACAGCCGTCCGATTCCTCTTCGCCCCGACAACCCGGCGCGCTCCCCATGCCGCCCCCTCGGAAATCGGCACCCGAAGCCCGGTTGGCCGCCACCGACCGGAACACCCGCGACGCACCGCGCGTCACGGTTCGCCGTCCTCCTGCCCGCTCCGGGTCCCGGTAATGCGTCATCGCCGCCGAAGGGACGAGGAAAGGACGAGGAAGTGACGGGGCAGGGGCGAGGAAGAGTCGAGGAGGAACGGGGGAATTCCGCAAAGGACGGCGCGGCACACCCCGCCGCCCTCCGGAATTCCCCCACCCTCCGATTCACCCCTGCGCGAATTCGCTCATTCGCGCGGTGTCAGCCGGACCCGCATCGGGCTCTTCACCTGGAGCGTGATCGCCTGGCCGAGCCGCACCCCGCGGTCGATCGCCTCCAGGTCGAACTCCCGCAGCAGCGCGCCCAGGGCCAGCACCGACTCCAGCATCGAGAAGTGCTGCCCGATGCAGGCCCGCGGGCCTCCCCCGAACGGGTACCAGGCGTACCGGTGCCGCTCCTTCTCGCGCTCGGGCAGGAAGCGGTCCGGGTCGAAGCGGTCGGGCTCCTCCCAGTGGCCGGGGTGCCGGTGGGTCACCCAGGGCGCCAGGATCACCTGGGCCCCGGCCGGGATGACGTGCCCGTCGATGACCGACTCCTCCACCGAGCGGCGCCCCATCTGGGAGGCGGCCGGGTAGAGCCGCATGGCCTCCTTCAGCACCCGGGTCAGGTAGGGCAGCGCCTCCAGGTCGGCGGCCCCCGGCTCGCGACCGGCGAGCACCGCGTCCGCCTCCGCCCGGGCCAGCCGGCGCTGTTCGGGGTGCTTGGCCAGCAGGAACAGCGCGAAGGCGAGCGAGGTCGCGGTGGTCTCGTGCCCGGCGAGCAGGAAGATCAGCACCTGGTCCCGCAGCTCGTCCGGGTCGAGCCGCTCGCCGTCCTCGCCGCGGGCGAGGGCCAGCAGCTCCAGCAGGTCCGCCGAACCGGCCGGCGAGTCCACCGCGTTGAAGCCGGTGTCCGCCTCGACGCCGGCCCCGACAGCGGCACCGGTCCCGACAGCGGCACCGGTCCCGACAGCGGCGCCGGCGCCGACGCCGGCGCCGGACCGTTCCGCCCGGCGGGCCCGCTCGGCGATGATCCGGTCGCAGACCGCGTACAGCTCGCGGCGCGCCTCGGCGCCGCGCCGGTTGGCCGGCGTCGGCCAGGAGCGGGGCAGCCGGACCGGCGCGAACCCGCGTTCGAGGACGAACTCGCCTATCACCGGGAAGCTGCGGTGCACCACCTGCACCGCCGCCTCCACGTCCGCCCCGAACAGGATCCGGGAGACCGTGCGCAGCGCGAAGCGCGACATCTCCTCGGCCAGGTCGACCACGCCGCCGGGCGCCGCCCGCCACCGGTCGGCGAGCACCCGGCACTCCAGCCCGACGGCCTGCGCGTAGCCGTCCACCCGGCGGCGGGTGAACAGCGGCTGGATCAGCCGGCGCTGGCGCTGGTAGTCGCCGTCCTGGCTGGTCAGCAGGCCGTTGCCGAGGCTGGTCCGCAGTTCGTCGTAGAAGCTGTTGTCCTTGCGGAAGTTGGCGGCCTGGCTGCCGAGCACCTGGTGCGCGCCCTCCGGGGAGAACACCGCGTAGAACTCCGCGCGCAGCCCGGGCGGGCCGGCCGCGAAGCGGACGACGTCGCCGTAGTCGCGGCGGGCGTCGAGGTAGGTCCGCAGCGGGCGCCGCGTCAGGTCGAACAGTGAGCCCACCAGGGGAAGTCCCAGCGGTCCCGGTATCCGCTTCGTGGCGGCGGCGGCAGCAGCGGTGGCGGCAGCGGCGGTCTCTGTCATGTCCCCTCCTCGGTCGTGCTCCTCGTCACCGACCCAACGTAACTGAGCGGTAATCAGAGCAGAAGGAGCGCACGGGGCGGCCCGGCGGGCGCCGGACGGCGCCCGCCGAATCGTTCACGCCCCTACTCGTACTCCGTGGCGCCCTTGCGGGTGAGGTAGGCGTCCCCGACCGCCTTGGCGATGGCGCGTCCGCCCACCACCGGGCTGTGGCGCTCGACCAGCGGCCGGACCACCACGCCCTCGCGGATGTGCAGCTCGCGCCCGGAGACCGTCTCGCGCCCCTGCGCGAGCGCCAGCACCGTGTCCGCCGCGAACGGCCCGCGCCACAGCTCGGGCACCAGCGGCAGCTCCCCGTCCAGCAGCTCGGCCGCGGGCAGCCAGCGCAGCTGCCCGTCGACCACCGCCGAGACGTCGAACGCCCCGTAGCCGGGCACCTCGCCGCGTCCGGACCCGCCGTAGGTGAGGTCCTGCACGCCCGCGCCGTAGACCTCGCCGAAGACGCCGACCCGCTCCGCGCCGAGCCGCTCGGCCAGCCGTGCCGCGACCCGCGCGACGCCGTGCGCCCGCACCGCCCGCCAGTACAGGTTGCGGCCGTCCTCGACGAGCGCCAGCCCCCGCGCGCCGACCCCCTTGGAGGAGACCTGCACCTCGCCGGTCGCGGCGTGGTAGGTGACCAGGCAGCAGCTGCCGTGCAGCTTCTCGGTCACCACGACGGGCTCACCGGGCGCGAAGACGTCCGGGAACCGCTTGAGGTTCTCGATGTCCACCCAGGGCAGCAGGTCCGGGGCGGGGACGGCGTCGCCGCTCATCGTGGTGGGCACCGGCGGCTGCCACTTGGTGATGCCCAGCAGCGCCGCGAAGTCGTCGCCCCGCACGGCGGCCGCCGCCAGGTCGGTGTCCGCCAGGGCGCCGGGGCGGCAGACGATGCCCTGGGAGAGCTCGCCGCGCAGCCGCACCGCCTTGACCCGGTCGGCGCCGCTCCCGGCGAGCCGGCCGGTCAGGCCCAGCTCGGCGATCAGCGGCGCGGGCAGCACGGCCTGCTCCGGGATGTACACGGCGTGGTCGCCGGTGCGATAGGCCCCCTTGGCGACCACCGCGCGGTACAGGCCGACCTGGGCGAGTTCGAGGGCGTCGGCGTTCGGGTGCTCCAGGATGGTCAGCCGCTCGGCGGTGACCCGCAGCGTGGACATGGGCGTACTCCTCCCCCTGGCTCGGCCGTCGGCCGGCGTGTACGCGGACCGAGGGGACCGATGGGATGACTGGGACAGCTGGAATGGACGGGGTGTCGCGCCCCGACTGGATCGACGGGACCAACAGGATGGACGGAATCCACGGGACCGAAGCGACCGATGGACCGAGGGGGCCACTCTCCCGCCCCGGCGCGTCCGGGCGCGAAGGGTTTTCGGCGGCCGTGCGGAGCGCCTGTGCCTTCCGACGGCCGGGACACCGCCCGGACCACCCCTCGCCACTGCGAGGAGACGGGCAGGGATCAGCCCGCATATGCAGCACTATGATCGGGATAAAGGCCGCAGCTGCGGCCATGGCCCGCGCCGTTCCGGCGCGCCCAGGAGGGGAAGCGTAGGAATGACCGGAACGACCGTCCGCAGAGTCACCGCCGCCGGCGCCGCGGCCCTCGTCCTCGCCCTCGGCGCCACCGCCTGCGGCAGCGACGGCGGCTCCGACGCCAAGAACGGCTCGGCCACGAGCACCGCCACCGACTCGGCCACCGGCCCGGCCGCGGCGGGCACCTCCGCTGGCGCCTCCGCGGGCGTGCCGAAGGCGTCCGGCTCGATCACCGTGTTCGCGGCCGCCTCGCTCAAGGAGACCTTCACGGACCTCGGCAAGAGGTTCGAGGCCGCCAACCCCGGCGCCAAGGTCGCCTTCAACTTCGGCGGCAGCTCCGCCCTCGCCACCAGCATCAACGCCGGTGCCCCCGCCGACGTCTTCGCCGCCGCCAGTGCGGCCACCATGAAGACCGTCGCCGACGCGGGCGGCGCCGCGGGCGCGCCGCAGACCTTCGTGCGCAACACCCTCGCCATCGCCGTCCCCAAGGGCAACCCCAAGCACCTCGCCGGCCTCGCCGACCTGGCCGCCCCCGGGGTGAAGGTCGCCCTCTGCGCCAAGGAGGTGCCCTGCGGCGCCGCCGCGCTGACCGCGCTCAAGGCCGCGAACGTCACCCTCACGCCCGTCACCCTGGAACAGGACGTCAAGGGCGCGCTGACCAAGGTCGAACTGGGCGAGGTCGACGCCTCCCTGGTGTACCGCACCGATGTGCGGGCCGATTCCGGGAAGATCGACGGCGTGGACTTCCCCGAGGCCGCCCAGGCCGTCAACGACTACCCGATCGCCGCGCTGGCCAAGGCGCCGAACAAGGACGGCGCCGCCGCCTTCGTCGCCTACGTCCAGTCGCCCGAGGCGCAGCAGGTGCTGACCGCGGCGGGCTTCCAGGCCCCGTGATCCCCCGCACCGGCCACCGTCGCGGCCACCCCGACGGCGGCCGCGCATCGCAGGGCCCCGACGGCCCGGCCCGCCGCCGCGGCCGGCGGCGGTCCCGGCGGGTGCCGGTCACCCTGCTGCTCCCGGCGCTGCTCGGGCTGGCGTTCCTCGTCCTCCCACTGGTCGGGCTGCTGGTCCGGGCGCCGTGGAGTTCGCTGTCGGAGCAGCTCACCAGCCCGCAGGTGTGGGAGGCGCTGCGCCTGTCGCTGGTCTGCGCGACGGCGGCCACCGGTGTGTCGCTGGTGCTGGGGGTGCCGCTGGCCTGGCTGCTGGCCCGGACCGAGCTGCCCGGCCGGCGGCTGGTCCGGGCCCTGGTGACGCTGCCGCTGGTGCTGCCGCCGGTGGTCGGCGGCGTGGCGCTGCTGCTGGTGCTGGGCCGGCGCGGCATCGTCGGCTCCTGGCTGGACTCCGCGTTCGGCCTGACCCTGCCGTTCACCACTACGGGCGTGGTGATCGCCGAGGCGTTCGTGGCGATGCCGTTCCTGGTGATCAGCGTCGAGGGCGCGCTGCGCGCCGCCGACCCGCGCTACGAGGAGGCCGCCGCCACGCTGGGCGCCTCCCGGCTGACCGCCTTCCGGCGGGTGACGCTGCCGCTGATCGCCCCGGGGATCGGGGCCGGCGCGGTGCTGGCCTGGGCGCGGGCGCTCGGCGAGTTCGGCGCGACGATCACGTTCGCGGGCAACTTCCCCGGCCGCACCCAGACCATGCCGCTCGCCGTCTACCTCGCGATGGAGTCGGATCCGGAGGCGGCGATCGCGCTGTCGCTGGTGCTGCTGGTGGTGTCGATCGCGGTCCTGGCCGGGCTGCGCGAGCGCTGGATGTCCGCGCCGTGACGGGGGCCGCCGTGGCGCGCGCCGCCCTGACGCACCCTGCGGTGTCGTGCCCCGCCGCGGCGGGCTCCGTCGTGCCGCGCTCCGCCCTCCCGTCGGCCCGCCGCCCGGGCCCCGCCTCCGGAAGCCGCCGCCGATGACCCCGCCCAGCGCGCCCCCCACTGAGCCCGCCGCCGCTCCCGCCGCTCCCGCCGCCTCCGGCCTGGACGCCCGGCTGCGGGTCGAGCGCGCCGCGTTCACCCTGGACCTCGCGCTCACCGCCTCCCCCGGCGAGGTGGTCGCGCTGCTCGGCCCCAACGGCGCCGGCAAGTCCACCGCCCTGCGCGCCCTGGCCGGCCTGCTGCCGCTCGGCGAGGGCCACCTGCGGCTGGACGGCCGCGTCCTGGAGGACCCGGCCCGGCGGCTGCACACCCCCGCCGAGGAGCGCCCGGTCGCCGTGGTGTTCCAGGACTACCTGCTGTTCCCGCACCTGAGCGCGCTGGACAACGTGGCGTTCGGCCCGCGCTGCCGGGGCCGCTCCAAGCGCGAGGCGCGCGCCGAGGCGGCCGGCTGGCTGGAGCGGATGGGCCTGGCCGAGCACGCGGACGCCCGCCCGGGCCGGCTCTCCGGCGGACAGGCGCAGCGGGTCGCGCTGGCCCGGGCGCTGGCCGTCCGGCCGCGGCTCCTGCTCCTGGACGAGCCGCTGGCCGCCCTGGACGCGCGGACCAGGCTCGACGTCCGGGCCCAGCTGCGCCGCCACCTCACCGAGTTCGAGGCGGTCGCGGTGCTGGTGACGCACGACCCGCTGGACGCGATGGTGCTGGCCGACCGGCTGGTGGTGATCGAGGAGGGGCGCGAGGTGCAGTCCGGTGCCCCGGCGGAGATCGCGCGCCGCCCGCGCACCGACTACATCGCGCGCCTGGTCGGGCTCAACCTGTACCGGGGCACGGCGGACGGGCACCGGGTCACCCTGCCCCAGGGCGCCGTGCTGACGACGGACGAGGAGCTGTCCGGACCGGCGTTCGTCGCGTTCCCGCCGTCCGCCGTGACCCTGCACCGGACGCGGCCGGAAGGCAGTGCGCGCAACGTCTGGGAGCTGACGGTGGCCGGCCTGGACCTGCACGGGGACCAGGTGCGGGCCGACCTCGCGGGCCCGGTCCCGATGGCCGCCGACCTGACGCCCGCGGCGGCGGCGGAGCTCGGGCTCGCGCCCGGCGCGGCGGTCTGGGCCGCCGTCAAGGCCACCCAGACGCACGCCTACCCGGCCTGAGGCGCCGGGCACCGGGCGCGCGCCGCCCGCCGTCGCGCGTCACCGCGCGTCACCGCACGCCGTCGGGTCACCGCGTCACCGCGTCACGGCGGCACCGCGTCA
This sequence comes from Kitasatospora sp. NPDC057692, assembly GCF_042799475.1. Classification (NCBI taxonomy): domain Bacteria; kingdom Bacillati; phylum Actinomycetota; class Actinomycetes; order Kitasatosporales; family Streptomycetaceae; genus Kitasatospora; species Kitasatospora sp. NPDC057692. The sequence continues at coordinate 147,522 of NZ_JBHVIV010000004.1, forward strand.
GCGCGTCAATCGGCCGGGGTCACGAAGCCCGACTCGTAGGCGAGGACGACCGCCTGGGTGCGGTCGCGCGCCCCGAGCTTCGCGAGCACGCTGCTGACGTGCGTCTTCACCGTCTGCACGCCGAGGAAGAGCTGCTCGGCGATCTCGCCGTTGGTCAGCCCGCGCGCCACCTGCCGCAGCACCTCGGCCTCGCGCTCCGTCAGGGACGCCCGCGCCATCGTCTCTCGCGCCGCCGCGCTGCCCCGGCCGGCCGCGAGCCGGCGGATCTGGGCGGGGAAGAGCAGCGACTCGCCGGCCGCCACCAGCCGCACCGCCTGGACGATCTCGGCGGGCCGGGTGCGCTTGAGCAGGAACCCGTCGGCCCCGGCGCGCAGCGCCTGGTAGACGTAGTCGTCGACCTCGAAGGTGGTGACGACGAGGATCTTCGGCGCGCCGCCGCCGGGCGCGGCGCCGTCGCGGACCAGCTCGCGGGTGGCGGCGAGGCCGTCCAGCCCGGGCATCCGGACGTCCATCAGGACCACGTGCGGGCGCAGCCGGCGGGCCAGTGCGACGGCCTCCGCGCCGTCGGACGCCTCCCCGACCACCCGCAGGTCGCCCTGGGCCTCCAGCACGGCCCGCAGGCCGGCCCGGACGAGCTCCTCGTCGTCGGCGAGCAGAATGTCGATCATCACGCGCCCAAGCGTAGGGGGACCCGCACCGCCAGCACCCACGCACCGGACTCGGCGCCCGCGGCGGCCTCGCCGCCGAGCAGCACGGCCCGCTCGCGGATGCCGCGAAGTCCCTTGCCGCCGCGGCGCGGTGAACCGGCGGCTCGGCCGGGTGACACGCCGTGCGGGGGCAGGTTGTTGACGCAGCGCAGCTCCAACCGGCCGTCACGGACGGCGATCCGGACGCTGATCGGCTCGCCGGGTGCGTACTTGAGGGCGTTGGTGACGCCTTCCTGGACGATCCGGTAGCCCTCGCGGGAGAGCACGCCGGGTACGCCCCCGGACGGGACGTCGACACTGGCCTCGACGGGGCTGCCGGCCGCCCGCGCGTGCTCGAAGAGGGCGGGGAGGCGGTCGAGGCCCGGCCGTTCGCGGACCTCCTCGCCGCCCGGACCTCCCGAATCTCCCGGCTCACCCGGGTCGCCCGGGTCGCCCGGGTCGCGGAGCAGGGCAAGGGTGCATTCGAGGTCGTCCATCGCCTGCCGCCCGGTCTCCTCGATGACTTCGAGCGCCCTCGCCGAGAACGCCGGGTCGCCGACCTCGCGGGCCGCGCCCGCCTGAAGGACCGTCACCGTCAGCGCGTGGCCGATCGAGTCGTGCAGCTCGCGCGCCAACAGGTTGCGTTCCAGCAGCCGTTCGGCGCGCAGCTCGGCCGCGGCCAGCAGTTCGGCCGGTGACGGCCCCAGCAGCCTCACCGCCATGGCGAGTTGGAGGCGCCCGGCCCAGACGACCAGCCAGCCGAGCCCGAACAGCAGCAGCGGCGCCGCCGGCAGCCCCCAGGGCAGGACGTCCCCACCGGGCACCCGGACGCCGAAGACGACCGGCTTCGACCGCACGACCAGGTCGAAGGCGGCGGCGGGCCCGAGGATCGAGGCGATGCCGACGACCCCTCCGAGGACGAACCGCCCGATCAGCCAGGCCGCCGTCCGCCGCCGGTCGGCCCAGCCGTGGGAAGGTTCGACGGCGATGTCCCGCTCGCGCTCGGGGACGAGCAGCAGCCGCGCCTGGACGCCCTCCGCGCGGCGCATCGCGGGCACCAGCGCGGACAGCGCCAGCACCGCGACGTCCACGGGCACCGCCCGCACCAGCACCTCGCCGAGGCCGCGCCCCTCGACGCCCGGATAGATCATCAGCATGACGCCGGTGAAGATCCAGCCGAGCAGCAGGTGCAGCCAGCGCGCGTAGGTGACGGCGCTCAGCAGGGGCGCGAATATCCGGGGCATCGCGCCATCCTGCCAGGTCGGCGCGGTGCGCGGCCTCCCTCCCGGGAGGGAGGCGGAGACCCTCCCGGGCGGGATCCGCCGGGCCGCCCCGCCGGGGTCCCATGGAGTCGTCGGAGCACGGCGGAGCGAGGGAGGACGGTCGTGATCAAGGTGGAGGGCCTCACCAAGGAGTACGACGGGGCGCGGGTGGTGGACGGCCTCGACTTCGAGGTCCGCCCGGGGGTGGTGACGGGCTTCCTCGGGCCCAACGGTGCGGGGAAGAGCACCACGATGCGGCTGATCCTCGGCCTCGACCGCCCGACCGCCGGCCGGGCCCTGGTCGACGGCCGCCCGTACGGCGAACTGGCCTCTCCGCTGCGGCGGGTCGGCGCGCTGCTGGACGCGGACGCCCTGCACGGCGGCCGCACGGCGCGCGGACACCTGCGCTGGCTGGCCGCGAGCAACGGCCTGCCGGAGCGACGGGTCGAGGAGGTGCTCGACCAGGTCGGGCTGACCGGCGCGGCCGGTCGGCGGATCCGCGGCTTCTCGCTCGGCATGCGCCAACGCCTGGGCGTGGCAGCCGCATTGATCGGCGACCCGCCGGTGCTGCTGCTCGACGAGCCCGTGAACGGCCTCGACCCGGAGGGCATCCGCTGGATCCGCGCCCTGCTGCGCGGCCTGGCCGCCGAGGGGCGCGCGGTGCTGGTCTCCTCGCACCTGATGACGGAAATGGCGCTGACCGCCGACCACTTGGTGGTGATCGGCCGCGGCCGACTGCTGGCGGACGCGGCGGCCCCGGAGTTCATCGACCGCCACGGCCGCACCAGGGTCCGGGTGCGGGCCGCCGACCCGGAGAAGTGGGCTTCCCTGGTGGACCGTTCGGGCATGGAGGCGCAGCGCACGGACGACGGCGCCTGGGAGGTCACGGGTGCGGCACCCGAGGAGGTCGCGGCCCTGGCGGCCGCCGAGGGCGTGGTGCTGCATGAACTCGCCGTCCGGCAGGACTCCTTGGAGGAGGCCTTCCTGCGGATGACCGCCGACAGCGTCGAGTACCGGGCGGTGGCCGCATGACCACCGCGACCACCACCGCGACCCGTGCCGCGACCGCCACCACCGCGACCGTCCGGAACGCGCTGCGCGCGGAGCGGATCAAGCTCACCACGCTGCGCTCGCTCTGGATCACACCGCTCACCGCCCTGCTGCTCACCGTCGGCTTCACCACCGCCGTCGCCGCCGCCGTCGGCACGGCGGACGAGACCCTCACCGCCGACCCGGGCCTCGGCATCCACTACGGCCTCAACTTCGGCCAGGCGGCGCTGGTCTGCTTCGCCGTCCTGCTGCTCGGGCAGGAGTTCAGCACCCGCATGATCGGCGCCTCGCTGACCGCCGTCCCGCGCCGCGGCCGGCTCTACGGCGCGAAGCTCGCCCTCGGGGCGGCCTTCGCCCTCGCCGTCGGCCTGCTCGGGACCGCCGGTTCGTTCGCCGGCTACACCGCCTTCGTGCCGGACGCCGGGGACCACCCCGCCGTGGTGCGCAGCGTCACCGCGGGAGTGCTCTACCCGGTGCTGCTGGTGGTGCTCTGCCTCGGGCTGACCGCCGCCCTGCGCAATCTCACCGCGGCCATGGGCCTGCTGCTCCCGGGCGTCTTCCTGCTCTCCCCGCTGCTGTCCGGCGTCCCGGGCGTGCGCCGTGCGGCGCAGTTCCTCCCGGACCGGGCGGGCCAGTACGCGCTGCGCTACACCGACGATCCGCAGGTGGCGTACGGCCACTGGACCGGCCTGCTGATCATGGCCGTGTGGGCGGGCGCCGCCGCCTACGGCGGTCTGCTCAGGCTGCGCCGCCAAGCGATCTGACGCATCGTCATTCCGAACCCGAACGGCCGGCCGCCATGCGCAACCCAGGAGTTGCACATGGCGGCCGGAACATGCGACCCTCAGGCAACGGATCGAGGAGGTCACGGCATGGTCGCCGACAGCATCGAGCGGGAGATCACCATCGCGGCGCCGCGCGAGCAGGTCTGGGAGGTGCTCACCCAGGCGGAGTTCCTGGGCGTCTGGTTCGGCACGGGCACTCCCGTACGGATCGACCTGCGCCCCGGCGGCCGAATGCCCCTGGACCACGATGACCGGGGGACACCGGCGGCACGGATCGAGCGGGTGGAGCCGCCCGCCGTCCTCGCCCTCCGCCGGCCACAGGGCGGCACGGGCGCGGAGCCGGGCGAGGGCAGTGCCACCCTGGTCACCTTCACCCTGGTCACCTTCACCCTGGCCACCGAACCGGGCGGCCACACCCGGCTGCGGATGACGGAGAGCGGCTTCGCCTCCCTCGCCCATCCGCACGCGACGGTCCGAACGCACTCCCGGCCGAACGGCACGGGCTGGACCCGCAAGCTCACCGACTTCGCCTGCCACACCGAGCGCCTCACGCTCCGCCGGTGACGGCCGACGACTGACAGCCGACAGCTGACAACTGACAGATTTCAGCTGACAGATAACAGATGACAGAATCTGAAATCTGTTATCTGTCAGCTGTCAGTCGTCAGCCGCGCAGGGCCGGGTGGTCCGCCACCACCGTGCAGCTGCCCGGCGCGATCTCGGTGAAGCCCGCGTCCTGCACCAGTGGCAGCCCGCTCGCCACCAGCTCCGCCCACGCCTGCGGGGTCGCCGTGCGGACGGCGAGCGTGAAGCCGCTCTCCGCCCAGTCCTTACGCTGCGCCTCGTCCAGCCGCCACCAGGCGAGCTGGGCGGCGTGGCCGGTCTGTGCCATGGTCTTGCCCGCGCTCATCTCCAGCTCCGGGTTCAGCCAGAGCACCGGCACGCCCGGCGCAGGGGCGTCCAGGGGACCGCCCTCCTCCAGGTCGGTGCCCGACACCTGGAGCTTGGCGAGCTCCTTCGGCCAGCCGTCCAGCGGCACCGGCGGGAACACCCGCACCTCCGCCTCCCGGCCGGTCACCGTGATCCCGGGCAGCTCCCCGGCCCGGCGCCACTCGCCGCCGCGTGCCCGCCGGACCACCTTGCGGATCCGCGCGTCCTCCCAGGCCGCGACCCGCTCCGCCCACTCGCCCTCCGCCCCGGTGACCCGCGGGTCGTCGAGCAGGGTCAGCACCGCGCGCGCCGAGGTCTCCAGCGCGTCGGTCCGCCCGGGCGGTGTCGCGCGCTCCAGCCGCACCACCAGCGGCAGCACGTACTGCGGCCGGGCGTCGCGGTCCTCGGGCGTCGGGTCGGGAACGGGGGCGTCGAACGGAGAAGTCACCCGTCCAGCATGCCAGCCTCCGCACCCCCGCGATCACCGCGGCCCCGGCGGCCCCGGGGGCCGCCGCTCAGCGGCGGTAGCCGCGCTGCGCGTCGCGCTCCTCCGCGTCGTCGTAGGTCAGGAACCAGCCCTCCGGGTGGGTGGCCGTCAGCAGCAGCTCGGCGCGCTGCTCCGCGGTCAGCTCCGGATCGCCGTCGTCCGGCCCGTAGACGCCGAACAGCTCGTCGTGGCACCCGTCCCAGTCGTAGTCGTACAGGTCCGCCGGCAGGTCGCCCATCATGTCGGCGACCGACTCGGGCTGCGCACCGAGCAGCGCCCGGGCGTCGACCAGCGCCATCCGCAGCGCGATCTCCTCCGCCAGGCAGCGCGGCAGCGGCCACTCGCCGAGCGCGAGGTCGTCGGCGAGGTCGTCGAAGGTGCGGGCCATGGCGCGGCGCCAGCCCCGGTGCAGCCGCCAGGTGCGCTGCGGCAGCCGCCCGAACACCGTCCAGTCGGCCTCCTCGCCGTCCGTGACCGGCTCGTCCTCGTGCTCGTCGAGGTCGTCGTAGGCTGCGTCGGCCAGCCCGAGCAGCTGGGCGTGCAGCAGACAGGCGGTGCGCGGGGTGAGCGTCCAGTCGCCGGCCGCGCCGCCGCCCTCCTCCTCGTCGCCGTCCAGCGGGAACAGCTCCGCGAAGTCGGGCGCGAAGTCCTCGGTGACGCTGATCTCCAGCGTGCCGCCGACCGCCTCGACCCCCGGGATCGCCGCCACCAGCCGGTCCGGGTGGAGCAGCGCGCCGAGCGCCGCGTTGGCGTCCTCGGCCACCTCGCGCAGCAGCTCACGGCGCTGCCCGGCCGGATCGATGCCCTCGAAGTCCAGTTCCTCGACGGCCGCGATGGCCGCGGCGCGCAACGCCGGCCAGTTCGTGATCCGCAGGCCCAGGACCACCGTCGCCTCGATCTCCTGCGCGCCGGAGTCCTCCGCCGCGCCCGGCCCCTGTGGATGATCGCTTCGCTCGCCCATGGGGCTACGGTACGGCTTTTCGGCCCTCCGATCACCGGCCTGTTCCGGCTACCCTACGCGTTCTCGCCGTTACCGCCCCGCGCGTTCCCGCGCGCGCCCCGCGTGCCACTGTTCGACGGCGTCCGAACTCCCGGCAGGATGGGCCCCATGGCAAACATCGACGAGTACGGCGGCGGGCAGCGCCCGGACGCCCAGGTGCTGGTAGTGACCACCAACGACATCCCCGGATACCGGGTCGACCACGTGATCGGCGAGGTCTTCGGCCTGACCGTCCGCAGCCGGCACATCGGCAGCCAGATCGGCGCCTCGCTGAAGTCGCTGGTCGGCGGTGAGCTGCGCGGCCTGACGAAGACCCTGGTGGAGAGCCGGAACGAGGCCATGGAGCGACTGGTCGAGCAGACCAAGGCGCGCGGCGGGAACGCGGTGCTGATGTTCCGGTTCGACGTCACGGAGGCGGCGGACGTCGGCACGGAGGTCTGCGCCTACGGCACGGCGGTGGTGATCTCCCCGGCCACGGCCTGACCCCGGCCGTTCGCGGCCACCGGCGGGCGGGGGGCGCTCCCCGGGGCGGGATCCCGGGCACGGGGCCCCGGAGACGGGGCCTCGGGAACACCGCCCGCCCGCCGGATGTTTCACGGGCGTGACTGTTTACGGTGCAACCACCTCCGGTCCGGCGGCCGACGGCTCGCCGGACGACGCGGGACGCCGGGTGGACGTCCTGGTGATCGGCGCGGGCCAGGCGGGCCTGTCCGCCGCCTACCACCTGCGCCGCCGCGGCTTCGCGCCGCACCGGGCGGACACCGACGGCGGGTTCGTCGTCCTCGACGCCGACGACGCCCCCGGCGGCGCCTGGGCGCACCGCTCGCCGTCCCTGCGGATGGCCACCGTGCACGGCTTCCACGACCTGCCCGACGTCGTACTGCCCGAGCCCGACCCGAACGCACCCGCGCGTGAGGTCGTACCGGGGTACTTCGCGGCGTACGAGGCGCAGCACGCGCTCCCCGTCGTACGCCCCGTCAAGGTGCTGGCGGTGCGCTCCGCGTCCGCCCGCCCGGACGCCCGGCTGCTGGTCGAGACCGACGCAGGCACCTGGTCCACCCGGGCGCTGATCAACGCCACCGGCACCTGGACCCGGCCCTTCCTCCCCCACTACCCGGGCCGCTTCGCCGGGCGCCAACTGCACTACGCCGCCTACCGGGGCCCGGAGGAGTTCGCCGGCAAGCGGGTGCTGGTGGTCGGCGGCGGGGCGTCGGCGATCCAGGTGCTGTCGGAGGTCGCGGCGGTCGGCGAGACGGTCTGGGTCACCCGCACCCCGCCCGTCTACCACGACGGCCCGTTCACCCCCGAGTACGGGCGCGCGGTGGTCGCCAAGGTCGAGGAGCGGGTCCGCCAGGGGCTGCCGGTGCGCAGCGTGGTGAGCGTGACCGGGCTCGGCCCGTCGGTCGCCTACCGCCGGGCGGAGGAGCTTGGCGCGCTGCACCGCCGCCCGATGTTCGACCGCCTCACCGAGCACGGGGTCGCCTGGGGCGACGAGGAGCTGGCCGTCGACGCGATCGTCTGGGCCACCGGGTTCCGTCCCGAGGTCGGGCACCTCGCGCCGCTCGGCCTGCGCGCGCCCGGCGGCGGGATCGCCCTCACCGGCACCCGCGCCACCGCCGACCCGCGGGTCCACCTGGTCGGCTTCGGCCCGTCGGCCAGCACCGTCGGCGCCAACCGGGCCGGTCGGGCGGCGGTCAACGGGATCGTCGCGCTGCTCGGCGCCCCGGCTCAGGACGGGGCCGGGGCAGCGGTGCCGGTGCCGGTCGGCGGCTGACGGGACGGCGGTGCCGGCCGGGTCTCACCGCGCCCGCGGGGGTCCGTCGTGCGCGGCGGCCCAGGCGCCCAGCTCCCGCACCGCCGCGTGCAGCGACGCGCCGAGGCCGGTCAGCGCGTACTCGACCCGGTAGGGGGACTCGGCGCGGGCGGTGCGGCTCACGTACCCCTCGGCCTCCAGGGTGCGCAGCGCGCGGGTCAGCATCCGCCGGCTCAGGTCGGCGACCGCGCGGTCCAACTCGTTGTAGCCGTGCGGCCGTTCGGCGAGCAGGCAGATCAGCAGGACGCTCCAGCGGTCCCCGATCCGGTGCAGTACGGCCGTCGCCGGGCACGTCGCACGGTCCTGCGCGGTGACCGGCGCGGTGACGGGCGCGGTCACCGGTACGGCGACCGGCGCGGTGACCGGCGCGGGGACGGTGACCGGCACCGGTACGGGGACCGGGGTCCGGGTCCTGCCAGTGGACATGGATGTTCCTTCTTTCGACGACCCGCCCGGCCCGCCCATGATCGCTCCAGGACATCGTCGCCGTCGAGGAGTTCACATGTTCGCAGTCACCGGGTCCGCCGGGCGGTTCGGCCGGCTGGCGCTCGCCGCCGTACTCGACCTGACCGCCGACCGGACCGGCACCGCCACCGCCACCGCCACCGCCACCGCCACGGTCGCCCTCACCCGCGATCCGGTCCGCGCCGGCGCGGACCCGGGCAGGCCCGGCCTGTCCGTCCGGCAGGCCGACTTCGCCCGTCCCGCCACCCTGCCGCCGGCACTCGCCGGGGTCCGGCGGCTGCTGCTCGTCAGCACCGAGCGCTCGCCCCGGCGGCTCCGGCTGCACGAGGCGGCCGTCGAGGCGGCCGTCGCCGCCGGGGTGGAGCACGTCGTCTACACCTCGGTGGTCCGCGCCGCCGACCCGGCCAACCCCGTGCCCGAGGCCGCCGACCACGGGCGGACCGAGCGGCTGCTCGCCGGATCCGGCCTGGCGCACACCGTCCTGCGGTTCAACGTCTGGCCGCAGATGCTGCTGCTCACCGGCCTGGCCCGGCTCGCGGTCGCCCACGGGGAGCTGCCCAGCAGCGCCGCGCACGGCCGGGTCGGCTACATCACCCGCGAGGACACCGCCTGGGCCGCCGCCCGCGTGCTCACCGGCGCCGTCGACGCCGTCCCCGCGCCGGGCACCACGGGCACGGTCCTGGACGTGACCGGCCCGGGTCTGACGGACGCCGAGGTCGCCGCCGCGCTCGGTGCGGCCACCGGACGGCCGGTGCGGCACCGCCCGGTGGCCGACGCGGACGTGCCCGGCGCGCTGACCGCCCTCGGCGTGCCCCCGGCGCTCGCGGCCGGCTGGGGCGGGAACGACCCGTTCCGGCGCCAGGGCTGGTTCGACGTCCCCGACGACGGCACCACGCGGCGGCTGCTCGGGCGCGACCCGGTCACGCTCGGCGCGTTCTTCGCCGCCCACCGCCCGGAACTGCTGGCGGGAACGCCCTGACGGACCGGCCGACCCGGTGCCCACCGGGCCGACCGCGCGGTCAGCGGTCGTAGTCGACGGTCACCCTGTCCGTGACCGGGCGGGCCTGGCAGGTCAGGACGTAGCCGGCCGCCAGCTCCTTCTCCTCCAGCGCGAAGTTGCGCCGCATCTCCACCTCGCCCTCCGTGACCAGCGCCCGGCAGGTGCCGCAGACCCCGCCCTTGCAGGCGAACGGCAGATCGGGGCGGGAGCGCTGGGCGCCGTCCAGGATGGAGCGGTCGCACGGCAGCGACAGGGTGCTGCCGCGCCCGTCCAGGACGACGGTGACCTCGCTGCGCCCGGCCGACCCTTCGGTCGCGCCCGGGGCGTCCTCCGGGCGCTCGGCGACCGGCTCGTCCTCGGCGTGGAACAGCTCCTGGTGCACCCGCTCCGCCGGGACGCCCAGCGAGGCCAGCAGCTCCTTGGCCCCGGCGACCATCCCGAACGGCCCGCAGAGCCACCAGTGTCCGACCGCCGCCGTGTCCACCAGCGCCGCCAGCAGCGCCCGGACCCGCTCCGGGTCCAGCCGGCCGCTGAGCAGCTCGGCGTCCCGGGTCTCCCGGGAGAGCACGTGGACCAGCTGGAGGCGGCCCAGGTAGCGGTCCTTCAGGTCGGCCAGCTCGTCCGCGAACATCACGGTGTCGCTGCGCCGGTTGCCGTAGAGCAGGGTCACCGTGGAGGTGCGGTCGGCGGCCAGGACGGAGGCCGCGATGGACACCATCGGCGTGACGCCGGAGCCGGCCGCCAGCAGCACGTGGTCGGCGGGCTCGGCGAGGTCCGGGGTGAACAGTCCGGACGGCGTCAGCACCTCCACCTCCTCCCCCGGCCGGGCGTCGCGCACCAGCCAGCGGGAGAACAGCCCGCCCGGCACCTCGCGCACGGCGATGCGCAGCGGACCGCCGACGGGGGCGCAGATCGAGTACGAGCGGCGCTCGTCGACGCCGTCCACCACCCGGCGCAGGGTCAGCGTCTGCCCCGGCCGGAACGCGAACGCCTCCGCGAGCCCGTCCGGCACGGCGAAGGTCACCGCGACGGCGTCCTCGCAGAGCCGCTCCAGCCCGGCGATCCGCAGCACGTGGAAGGTCGGGCGGCGGGCGGGCCGTACGGCGGACGGCTCCGCGGCGGCGGTCGGCCCCGCGGCCGGGACCGTGGTCGGCTCCGCGGCCGGGGCGGCGGGCAGTTCCGCGGACGGGACGGCGGCCATTCAGATCTCCTTGACGCGTTCGAAGGGCTCGCGGCAGTCCCGGCAGCGCCACAGCGCCTTGCAGGCGGTGGAGCCGAAGCGGGACAGCTCCTCGGTGTCGGTGCCGCCGCAGAGCGGGCAGCTGACGGGCTCGGCACCGGCGGCGGCACTCCCACCAGCGGCGGCGCCGACGGCGGCCGCGAGCCGGGTCGGGCCGAGGCTCAGCGGCGTGCTCCCGCCGGCGCTCCCCGCGGCGGCCGCGGCGCCGGGGCGGGGCGGGGCGATGCCGGCCTCGGCCAGCTTGCGCCGGCCCTCGGGGGTGATCAGGTCGGTCGACCAGGGCGGGTCCAGCCGCAGCCGGACCCGGACGTCCGCGAACCCGGCCGCGCGCAGCCGCCGGTCCACGTCGGCGGCCATCTCGGCGACCGCCGGGCAGCCCGAGTACGTCGGGGTGAGCCACGCGGTCACCGCGCCGCCGTCCTCCGCGACCTCGGCCAGCACGCCCAGGTCGGCCAGGGTCAGCATCGGCAGCTCGGGGTCCGGCACGGCCGCCGCCACCGCCCAGGCGGCCCCACCCGTCCGGTCCGTCCCGTCCGTCCCGTCCGTCCGGCCCGTCCGGCCCGTCCCGTCCGGCCCGCCCGGCGCGCGCGTCCCGGCCACGGCCGTCACCACGTCGCGCCCGGGTGCGCGCGGGCCACCACCTGCAGCTCGGCGAGCAGGGGGCCCAGCGCCTCGGTGTGCACCCCGTCGCGCCCGGCCCGGCCGCCGACGGCCGCCAGCCCCGGCACGTCCGGCACCGCCAGCCCGGCCTCCGCGCACACCGCCGCCACCGAGCGCAGCACCGGCTCGCGCAGCTCCGCCGGGTCCACCCCGACCCGCAGCTCCACCGGGTGCGCGGTGAACAGCTCCGCCACCAGCGGCCACACCGCGTCGAGCCCGGCCTGCATCCGCGCCGCCGAGTACGGCGTGCCGTCGCCCAGCCGCAGCGTCCACGCCGTGGCGTACTCGCGGTGGTACGCCAGCTCCTTCGCCCCGCGCGCCGCGACCGCCGCCAGCACCGGATCGGCGTGGCCGGCCAGCGCCTCGTAGAGCGCGCCGCGGGCCGTGGCGAACAGCAGCAGGCGGGCGATCGAGAACGCGAAGTCCCCGTTCGGCGCCTCGACCAGGCGCACGTTGCGGAACTCGTGGTCCTCGCGCCAGTACGCCAGGTCGTCCTCGGTGCGCCCGGAGCCGTCCGCCTTCCCGGCCCGGGTGAGCAGCTGACGGGCCTGGCCGAGCAGGTCGAGGCCCAGGTTGGCGAGCGCGACCTCCTCCTCCAGCTCCGGCGCGCGGGTGCACCACTCGATCAGCCGCTGGGAGAGGACGAGCGCGTCGTCGCCCAGCATCAGGCAGTACGCCGCGAGGTCGGCGCCGTCCAGGCCGGGCGGCACGGCGGTGTCCACGCCGAGCAGCGGGTCGGCGAAGCCCGTCCCGTACGCCCAGCGGCCCTCGCCCTCGGGCCCGGGGGACGCCTCGGCGAGGCTCAGGTACACGTGGTCGTCGGTCACGTGGTCGTCGCTCACGTGGTCGTCGGTCATGGTTCGACTGCTCCCGGTCAGATGTGCGGGACATCCTCGGGGATGTCGTAGAAGGTCGGGTGGCGGTAGACCTTGTCGCCGCTGGGCGCGAAGAAGGGGTCGCGCTCGTCCGGGGTGGAGGCGGTGATCGCGTCGGAGCGGACCACCCAGAGGCTGACGCCCTCGTTGCGGCGGGTGTAGAGGTCGCGGGCGGCGAGCAGCGCCATCCGGTCGTCGGCCGCGTGCAGCGAGCCGACGTGCACGTGGTTCAGGCCGCGCCGGGGGCGCACGAACACCTCGTAGAGCGGCCAGCCGGCCTTGGACTCGGTCACTTCCCGTTCTCCTGTTCCGCGTGCCCCGCCGTGTTCCGTGGCGCTTCCGTGGTCCCGCCGGTGGCCCCGCCCGCAGGTCCGCCGGCCTCGGCGCGGCGCTTCGCCGCGTACGCCGTGGCCGCCTCGCGCACCCAGGCGCCGTCCTCGTGCGCGGCGCGCCGCCGCTCCACCCGCTGCGCGTTGCACGGGCCCTCGCCGTGGATGACCCGGTTCAGCTCGGACCAGTCCGGCTCGCCGAAGTCCCAGCCGCCGCGCTCCTCGTTCCGGCGCAACTCGGGATCGGGCAGGGTGACGCCGAGGAGCTCGGCCTGCGGGACCGTCATGTCGACGAAGCGCTGCCGCAGCTCGTCGTTGGTGTGCCGCTTGATCCGCCACGCCATCGACCGGGCGGTGTTCGGCGAGGCGGCGTCCGAGGGGCCGAACATCATCAGCGACGGCCACCACCAGCGGTCCACCGCGTCCTGGACCATCCGGCGCTGGGCCTCGGTACCGCGCATCAGCGTCATCAGCAGCTCGTAGCCCTGGCGCTGGTGGAACGACTCCTCCTTGCAGATCCTGACCATCGCGCGGGCGTACGGGCCGTAGCTGCAGCGGCAGAGCGGGACCTGGTTGCAGATCGCGGCGCCGTCGACCAGCCAGCCGATCACGCCGACGTCCGCGAAGGTGAGCGTCGGGTAGTTGAAGATCGACGAGTACTTCTGGCGGCCGGCGATCAGCTTCTCGGTGAGTTCGGCGCGGTCCACCCCGAGGGTCTCGGCGGCGGCGTACAGGTACAGGCCGTGGCCGGCCTCGTCCTGCGCCTTGGCGAGCAGGATCGCCTTGCGGCGCAGCGAGGGGGCGCGGGTCAGCCAGTTGCCCTCGGGCTGCATGCCGATGATCTCGGAGTGCGCGTGCTGGGCGATCTGCCGGACGAGGGTGGCCCGGTAGGCGTCGGGCATCCAGTCGCGGGGCTCGATGCGCTGCTCCGCGGCGATGACGGCCTCGAACGCCTCCTCGGGCGACGCCCCGGGCCGCTCGGCCACCTCTGCTGTCACCACGGTCCCCTTTCGCTGACTGTGTCCCCGCGGCTGTGTCCCCGCGGCTGCGTCCCCGCGGCTGCGTCTCCGCCCGGCGCGGGGCCGGCGCCGCCCGCCGGCAGCCACCGACCAACCGTTCGGTCGGTTCCATTGTGCGCGGCGAGGGGGCGGCTGACAAGGGAGCACCGCCGGTGGCGGCCGGGCCGGTGCGGGCCCGGCACCGGGACCCGCCCGCCACCGGGCGGAAAACCGGTGGCCCGACCCCGGTCGGCGGGGCGAGACTCCCGGCATGACCCTGCACACGGACGAGATCCCGGCCGACGAGGACCTGGTCCGGTCCCTGCTCAAGGCCCAGCGGCCGGAGTGGGCCGGCCTCCCCCTGGCCCCGGCCGGCGCGGGCACCGACAACACCATGTACCGGCTCGGCGACGACCTGCTCGTCCGGCTGCCGCGCACCCCGGACGGCGCCCGGTCCCTGCGCAAGGAGCAGCAGTGGCTTCCCCGGCTGGCCCCGCTGCTCCACCGCGCGGTCCCCGAACCCGTCCACCGCGGGGCGCCCGCCGCGGCGTTCCCGCTCGCCTGGTCGGTCCTCCGCTGGATCGACGGCGCGGAGGCCGGGCCGTCGAGCGTCCGGGACTGGGCCGCCTTCGGCGGCGACCTCGCGGCGTTCGTACGGGAGCTGCACGGCCTCGGTCTGATGGGCGCCACCCGCGCGGGCGACCTCAGCTGGTACCGGGGCGGCTCGCTGCGGGACGGCGAGGAGTGGATCGGCCGCTGCCTCGCCGACTGCCGCGCGCTCGCGGGGGCCGGCGGGAGCGGGGAGCTCGACGTCGACGCGCTGGAGCGGCTCTGGCGGGCCGGGCTCGCGCTGCCGGAGCCGTCCGGGCCGCCCGTGTGGCTCCACGGCGACCTCAAGCCCACCAACCTCCTGGTCCGGGACGGCGGGCTGCACGCGGTCATCGACTTCGGCTGCCTGTCGGTCGGCCACCCTGACGCCGAGCACGCCACCGTCTGGGACCTGCCGGCCGCGGCGCGCCGGACCTACCGGGAGGCGCTGGACCTCGACGAGGCCACCTGGGTGCGCGCCCGTGCCTGGGCGATCGCGGTCGGCGCCAGCGGGATCTCCTACTACTGGCACACCTATCCGGCCTTCGTCGCCGAGTGCCTGGCGCGCCTGCGGGCGGTCCTCGCCGAGGATTCCGGCACCGCCCCCACCGGCACCGGCACCGCCGGCCCCTCGGTCGAGGACCCGGCGGCGCCGCGCGGCGGAGGCGTCACGCCGTCATGAAGTCCCGCACCCGCAGGGCCCGCCGCACGATCCGGACGTCGCCGATGTACCCGTGGAACACCTTGTCCAGCACGCCCGCGTACGCGTAGCCGCCCAGCATCCACGGGCGCCCCAGCGTGGCCAGTCCCACGGCCGGGGTCGCCGGGTTGCGGGCCACCTCGCAGCCGTCGACGTACATCCGGCTGAGCTTTCCGTCGTTGACGACCGCGACGTGCCACCAGCGGTCCAGCGGCAGCTGGTGGCCCCAGCAGGTCGAGCCCCCGGTCTGGTTGACCGGGTAGACGCACCACTGCAGGGCGGGCGCCTCGGAGAGGCTGAGCGTCACGACGGGCTCGTCCGCGTCCGTCCCCGGGCCGCTCCTGCCCGCCTCCCCCGCCGTCCCCCACCGGCTGAGCAGGGCGGACCAGCGGCTCTGCCCGGAGTCCCAGGCGGCGGGCAGCTTGCAGAAGGCCTCGACGGTGAACCCGCGCTCGAAGGTCTCCCGGTTCAGCGGGGCGGTGGGCGCGGTCTCCAGGTAGGCGCCGCGCACCGGCGAGCGGGTGCCCTTGAACAGCAGGCTGCCGTGGGCCGGCTGGTCCGGGTGGTGCTCGGCGGACCAGGTGAGCGCGCCGTCGGGGGTGCCCGGGGCGCTCTGCCACAGGAGGTCGTTGCCCTGCCCCGACAGGTCCTTGACGACCTGCTGCGCGGAGACCGCCGCGCCGTCGCCGCCGCCGTCGAAGCGCCAGTACGCCGCGGTGTCCCGGACCAGCAGGTCGGCCGCCCGGCGCGCCGGGCGCCGCGGGACGGGCGCGAAGCCCGCGAAGCGCCGGTCGAAGTCGATCGCGAGGGAGAAGCGGTCCACGTCGGAGGTCAGCTCGACCTGCTGCGCCGCCAGCGGGTTGCGCTCCTCGGCGGCGATCTCCTGGATCCACGGCGAGAAGGTCGTCGCGTCGACGGTGTTCCGGTCGAGGTCGAAGCGGTACGCCCGGATCATCGCGGCGCCGCCGTAGTAGCGGTCCTGGTAGTTGGTGATGTGGACGTGGACGTCGTGGCCGGCCCTGTTCTTCAGCACGGTGCGGCCGGGCGGCCAGTAGTGCCCGTTGACGGTGAGGAAGATCTGGTCGTTGCCGCTGATCAGCCGGTCCCAGAGCTTCCTGCCGTAGTCGGACAGCTCGGCCCGGCCGGCGTCGTCGGCGAAGGCGAGGTCGTGGGTGGTCAGGATCACCGGGACCTTCGGGTTGGCGGCGATCACCGCGTTCGCCCAGTCGAAGCCCGCGTCCGAGAGCCGCCAGTCCAGCGAGAGCAGCATCCAGGGGCGGCCGCCCGCCCGGAAGATGTGGCAGGTGTTGTAGCCGTCCGGGCTGGAGCCGTGGTAGCCGGAGGTGCGCGCGGCCCGGGCCTTGCTGAAGGTCTCCAGGTACGGGGTGCTGCCGCGCCGGTCGTCGGTCGAGGAGCGGACGTCGTGGTTGCCGGCGAGCACGCCGTAGGCCGCGCCGGCGTCGTCCAGCAGGCCGAACACCTTGGTGACGGCGGCGTACTCGACGGCCAGCCCGTTCTCGGTGACGTCGCCGAGGTGAGCCAGGAAGACGATGTTGTCGTCCGTCCCGTCCTCGCGGTTGACGCCGCCGTCGAGCACGTAGCGGATCGAGGCCTCCACCGGCGCCGGGTGGATCCGGTCCTGGTCGAACAGGTACTGGGTGTCCGGCATGACGACGACGGTGAACCGCCGGGCGTCCGGGTCCGGCTGCCAGCGGCCCTTCCCCTTCGCCTTCTTCGCCTTCCCCGGTTCCGCCCCGGACCCGTCGGCCGGCTCGGAACCGGCCGCCCGGGCGGGCGCCGCGCCGAGCAGGCCGAGCCCCGCCGTCCCGACCCCGGCGCCCAGGAGGCCCGCCCCGCGCAGGAACCTGCGCCGGCCGGCCGCGGCCGGTCCGTCCCCGTCGAGGTCGGCGGTCCGCGGGCACTCGCACTCGTGCCCGGACTCGTGGATGTCGTGCATGTTCGCTCCCGAAGTGGTCCGGGCCACGACGGTAGGCAGCGGGTCTGGTCGGAGATCATCGGCCGAGCCACGTGCCGCTGAACAGCGGCCGAACCCGGCGGGCGGCGCTCCGGGCGGGATCGGGGGCGGGGAGGGGCGAGGAGGGCGCGGGGCAGGCGCGGGCGCCGGCCGGCGCTGCGGAGAGGGCGGGGACTGCGGAGGAGGCGGGCGCTGACGGACGGCGGTCGGCGGATCCAGGGATCTGCCGACCGCCGTCCGGGCCGGATGCCCACCGAGCCGTCGGCCCACCGGCCTCCGGTCGTCAGCCTCCGGTCACCGGCGGCCGCGGGCGACCGTCCCGCCTAGCCGCGCGCTCACCCCTCCGAGCGGTCGCGCAGCCGCGGGAGCGGGACGGCCAGGAGCGCCGCCAGCAGGGCGATCCGCGGCGCCAGCTGGTCGATCCGGATGTGCTCGTGCCGGGCGTGCGCGCCCCCGCCGACGGCGCCGAAGCCGTCGAGCGTGGGCAGTCCGCGCGAACCCGGCAGGTTGGTGTCGCCGGCTCCGCCCGCCGGACCGCCGTCCAGTTGCTGCCCGAGTGCCGCCGCGAGGGAGCGGACGTGGCGCAGCAACGGGTTGGCGGAGCGCTCCGGCCAGGCCGGACGGCTGGACAGCACCTCGGTCCGCACCCGGGCGCCGGGCCTGAGCGCGGTCAGCCGGGCGAGGTTGTCGAGGGTGCGGCGCTGCGCCTCGGTGGTGGAGAAGCGCAGGCCGAGTTCGGCCTCGGCCCGGCCGGCGACCACGTTGGCGCGGCTGCCGCCGCTGATCCGGCCGGCGTTGAGCTCGGTGCCGGGCAGGCTGACCAGGCCGCGGACGGCGACCAGCTGGTCGACGAGCTCGTCGACCGCCGACACCCCCTCGACGGCGTCGTTGCCCGCGTGCGCCTCGCGTCCGGTGACGGTGAGCCGCACGCGGGTGGAGCCGCGCCGGGCGGTCTTGAGCCGACCGTCCGGGTGCGGGGGTTCGAGGCCCAGCACGGCGGCGGCGCCGCGCAGTTGGCGTTCGACGAGGCGACGGCCGTCCGGGCTGCCGACCTCCTCGTCGGAGACCACGACCAGGCGGACGGTGCGGTGCGGGCGTTGGCCGAGGTCGGCGAGGAGCGCGAAGGCGCCTTCGAGGATGGCCAGGCCGCCCTTCATGTCGACCACGCCTGGCCCGCTGAGGGTGCCGTCCTGTTCGGTGACCGGCCAGTCGGCGAGGGTTCCGGCGGGCCAGACGGTGTCGTGGTGGCCGACCACGAGCAGGTGCGGCAGGCTCTCGTCCCGGCCGTCCCACTGGAGGACCAGGTGGTCGCCGGCCGGACCGGGCTCGCGCTGGACGGTCGCCCCGGTGGCACGGAATCCGGCTGCCAACTCCTCCGCGAGGGCGTCGAGTCGGGGCGCGTCTCCGCTGGGGGATTCGATCCTTGCCAGGTCCGCGCAGCGTCTCCGGACGGCTCCGGCGAGGGTGCGGGCGCGGGTGGTGAGGGCCCGGGGCAGACCGGGAAGCGCGGCGGTGGGGCCGGGTTGGCCCTCGCTGTCGGGGACGGCCGGAGCGTGGGGGGCCGCTGCGACGGGTGGTGCGGCGGCGGGTGCGGGGGCGGCCGGGGCGAGGGTGGTCCGGGCGGTGCCGGTTCTGGTCGTGCCGGGCACGGCCGCGCCGGGTGCGGCGTCGGCGGTCCTGGTCGGGTAAGCGGTCCTGGTCGGGTCGGCCGTGGTGACGGCGGAGGCCGTGACGGTCGGGGTGGTGACGGTCGCGGTCGCGGCGGTCGCGGTGCTGGAGACGTCGGCGGGGGTTTCGCCGGTTCCGGTGATCGTGCCGATGGTGCCCTGGGTGGTGGCGGCGGCAATGGCGGTGGGAGCGACGGCGGTCATGGGGTCCGCCGTCGTGGTGGACGGGCCGGCGGCTTGAGGACTCAACGCTTGCCTCCCCGGCCGCCGCCGGTATACAGCGGCCGGTCGGGTCGGCCGGACAGGGGCGCCGGGCGGACGGGCCCGGCGGCGACGGCGGGACAGCGGAAGAAGGGGCCCTCCGGTCCAAGTGCGCTGGAACGGCTGGGCGGCGTGTGTGGCATGTGCGTCCTCCTCGCTCGATCCGGTGGCCCCGAGCGTCCCGGGGCCTCCGTGGACGGCGGCTTCCCTTACGGCGGGCGCAGAACGACGCACCACCGCAGGGAAGCCGAGATGTGAGCCTAGAAGAACCGTTCGGTTTCCTGCGAGGTGGCCCTGCTCCCAGCGTGCCGGGACGGGGATCCGCCCCGGTACGCGGCCGCGCGACGCGGTCGGCGCACGGCGTGCGAATCCGGCCCGGCGCGCGGGCGCGGTCGCCGGATCGCGCCCACCTCCACCATGGACCCGGGGCGGTCGTTCGGCAGCGCGGGACGCCAAGGCGCGCGTTTTCCAAGCCAGATGGGTGATGGCGGACCGGTGGCGAGTACCGCGTGGCGCTGATCGGACGTGGTCGGGACGGGATGATTCGCCCGGAACGGGGTGGATGCGAAGGAGTCGGGACGAAGCGGGCCTCCGACGGTCATGATGAGACGTGGTCGTGACGGGAAGGGGCCGCGACGGAGGAACGGCCGCGACGGCAACGGTGATGACAGGAGCCCGTCATGGCGGGCGACGGTCGGTCAGGCCGAGTCGTCGACCACCCCCGCGTCCCGCGCGAGCAACGCCGCCTGGACCCGGTTGCCGACGCCGAGTCCGGTGAGGATCCGGCTGACGTGCGCCTTGACGGTGCTCTCGCGCATGCCGAGCGCGAGCGCGATCTCGGCGTTGGAGCGGCCGACGGCGAGTTCGCGCAGTACGTCGGTCTCGCGCGGGGTGAGCGCGGCCAGTCGGCCCCGGGCGGCGACGGCGCGCGGCTCGCCGGTGCGGTGGTAGCGGTCGATGAGCCGGCGGGCGGCGGCCGGGTGGAGCATGCCCTGTCCGCCGGCGACCACGTGGACGGCGCGGGCGATCTCGGCGGGCGGGGTGTCCTTGAGCAGGAAGCCGTCGGCGCCGGCGGCGAGGGCCCGGTAGACGTACTCGTCGAGGTCGAAGGTGGTGAGCGCGATGACGCGGGGGCCGCCGGGCAACGCGCGCAGCCGGCGGGTCGCGGCGATGCCGTCGAGCCTGGGCATCCGGATGTCCATGAGGGCGACGTCGATGCGGTGCCGGGCGGCGAGTTCGACCGCCTCCAGGCCGTCGGCGGCCTCGGCGACGACGGTGAGCTCTGGATCCTGGGCGAGCAGGTCGACGAGCCCGAGCCGGACCAGCGCGTCGTCGTCGACGACCATCGTGTGGATCACAGCGCCTCATTCGGTGGGTTCGGGCCCGGTGTCGACCCCGGCCCCAGGGGCGGATCCGAGGTCCGGTGCGGGGCTGGATCCGGGGCCGGATCCGGGCGGGACGGCGTCGGGGCGGACGGCCGCGCGGGCGGGCGGACCGGTGGCCGCTGCGGGGCGGGGAGGCGGGCGGCCAGGCGGAAGCCGCCGCTGCCGTCGGGGCCCGCGTCGAAGTGCCCGCCGAGTGCGCCGACCCGTTCACCGAGCCCGACCAGGCCGTAGCCGCCGCCCGTGCAGGCCCCGGAGGGTGCCGGATCGCCCGCACCGTTGTGCACCTCGACGGTCGTCGCGGGCGCCCCGTACTGGACGCGGACGGTGACCGGCGCGGTGTGCGCGTACTTGCGGGCGTTGGTCAGCGCCTCCTGGACGACGCGGTGGACGGCCAGCCGGTGGGTGGTGGGGATGCTCTCCGGGTCTCCGGCGAGGACGAGTTCGACGCTCTGGCCCGCCTCGATGGCCTCGTCGACGAGTTCGGCGAGGTCGCGCAGGGCCGGTGCGGCGACCGGCCTGGAGCCGGGGCGGTGCCGGAAGCGCGGCACGTCGTCGGCGACCGCGGTGCGGGCGGCGTCCGGCGGGGCCGTTGCGGGGCCCGCGCCGGCGGCCGCCGCACCGGCGGTGGCGCGCTCGGACGGCGGTGGGGACTGGGCAGCCGGGGCGGGCGGGGCGGGTGACATCGGTGGAGCTGGCGGTTCGGCCACGTCGGGCGGGTCGGCGCGCAGGGCCCCGAGGACGTCCCGCAGGTCGTCGAGGGACCGGGCGGCCGTCGCCCGGAGCAGTTCGAGGCGGTGGGCGAGGCGCTCGGGGTCGTCGGCCACGGTGCCGGCGCGGGCCTGGTCGCGCAGCACACCGGCGTGCAGTACGAGGAGGCTGAGCCGGTGGGCGAGGACGTCGTGCATCTCGCGGGAGATCCGGGCGCGTTCGGCGGCGCGGGCCTGCTCGGCGCGGAGTTCGCGTTCGCGGCGCAGCGCGTCGACCTTGGCGTGCAGGGTGCCGATCAGGACGCGGCGGCCGTGCAGCCACAGGCCGAGGGAGACGGCGGCGGCCTCGACGAGGAGTTGGGATCCGGTGATGCCGGCCCAGTCGAGGACGGAGTGGGCGCGGACCACGCTGAGCGCCGCGGTGACGACCCCGGCGAGGAGGGCCGGTCCGGTGCGGCCGGTCCAGGCCAGGTGGAAGGCGCTGAACAGGCTGGGGAAGGCCCGGTTGAGCAGCCCGCCGAACAGGACGGGCAGCACCGCGGCGGCGACCGGGTGGCGGCGGGCGAGGAGCAGGGAGAGCGGGGCGAGGACCGCGCCGGTGATCCGCAGCGGCCGCAGGGGCAGGTCCTGGGTGAGCCACTGAAAGACCGCCTCCTCGACGACGAGCACGAGGACGGTCGCGAGCAGGAGCGTGTCGACCAGCCGGTTCCGGCCGGGGGCGTACCAGCCGAGCAGTCCGGGATGCGCGGGGTACCCGGTGCGGCCGGGGCGCGGCACCTGCGGCGGTCGGGAGCCGCGGAGCGGGTGGGGCAGCCAGGACGGAAGGCGCGGACGGGTCGGTCGGGGCGTGCGTGTCAGGTGATCGGCGGTCATCCGGTCCTCCCTCCCTCTCGCGGTTCAGGGCCTCGATGCTATGGCGTTGGGGCGGGCCGTGACCCCTGACGATCGGCCAGTGGCACCCTCGACTTTCGTCGGGGGTGCGGGCGGTCGGTCGGCCGATTCGGGGAGGTCGGGGCGTCCCTACCGTCGGTGTCATGACGACCGATCAGCTCCGTCCCGATCCCGTCCCCGTGCCCGGCCTCGGCCCCGACGGCCCCGACGCCGCCGACGCCGGCCCGAACGCCCTGCCCGTCCCCGTCCCGTCCCGGCCAGCTGTCGGCGAGGGCTGGTTCTTCCTGTCCGAGGCGCTGCGCACCTTCCGGCTGACGGGTGCGGTCGCGCCGAGCGGGGCGGACCTGGTGAACGCCCTGGTGGTCCCGGCGACGAGCCGCCCGGACCGGCCGATCTCGGTGCTGGAGGTGGGGGCCGGGACGGGGGCGGTGACGCGTCGGCTGGTGCGGGTGCTGCGGCCTGGCGACCGGCTGCACGTGGTGGAGTCCAACCCCCGGTTCGTCCAACGGCTTCTGGCGGATCCGGAGTTGGTGCGGCGCGGGCCGGAGCTGGGGCTGCGGGTGTCGGAGTGCCGGGTGCAGGACCTCCCGGAGGCCCGCGCGGCGGAGGCGGCCGGGCGCCCCGGGGCCGGCGGCGACGACCCGGCCGGAGGCGGCGGGTCCGGGTGCGAGGCGCCCGGGTGCGGGCAGGCGGGGGCGGCGGCCGGGCGCTACGACGTGATCGTGTCGGGCCTGCCGTTCACCAACTTCGAGCCGGTGGCGGTCCAGCGCGTCCTCGACCTCTATCTGCGGCTGCTGGTTCCCGGCGGCGAGCTGACGTACTTCGCCTATCTCGGGACGTCGGCGGCGCGGCTGCTGACCTCCCGGCCCCGCCGGGGTGCGCAGCACCGGGCGGTGGTGCGGTTGCTGCGGCAGTTCGAGAAGGAGTACGGGCTGGGGAGCCGGACGGCGTGGCGGAACGTTCCGCCGGCCCGGGCGCACCTGCTGCGCACCCCGGGCGGTCACCGGGCGAGGGCGGCGGGCCGCATCCCTCCGGCGGGCGGGCCGGACGAAGCCGCTCGATGATGGACCGGGGCCGCCGGCCGCGGCTCCGTGGCGAGCAGTGAGGAGTCCGCGATGACGGTCACGATCCGTGATGCCGAGGGTGCCGGCCGGTTCGAGGCGTGGGTGGGCGACGACCTGGCCGGGTTCGCGGAGTACCTGCGCAGCGAGGGGCTGGTGGTGTACCCGCACACGGTGGTCGAGCCGGCGTACGAGGGGCAGGGCATCGGGGGGACGCTGGCACGGGCGGCGCTGGACGACGCGCGGGCCCGGGGGCTGGCGGTGCTGGCGACGTGCCCGTTCATCAAGGCGTGGATGCTGCGGCACCCCGAGTACGTGGACCTGGCGTACGAGAACCGCAGCCGGGTGACCGACTGACGGGCGGCGGGGCGCCCACGGGCGCCCCGTCGGCGCCCGGGTGCCGCAGGGGCCGGCGGGCGCGTCCGCCGGCGGCTGACAAATGACAGCTGACAGATTTCAGATGACAGATAACAGCTGACAGATTTTGTCATCTGTCAGCGCCGGGTGCACCCTGGACCCATGCCCACCACCTCACCCTCCCCCCGCATCCCCCGGCGCGCGCTCGGCGCCGCCGGCCCGGCCGCCTCCGCCCTCGGCCTCGGCTGCATGGGCATGTCAGACCTCTACGGCCCCGCCGACGAGGCCGAGAGCACCGCCACCATCCGCGCCGCCCTCGACGCGGGCATCACCCTGCTCGACACCGGCGACTTCTACGGCATGGGCCACAACGAGCTGCTGATCCACGACGCCCTGCGCGGCCGCGACCGCGACGACGTGCTCATCAGCGTGAAGTTCGGCGCCCAGCGCGGCCCCGACGGCGAGTGGCTCGGCTACGACGCCCGCCCGGCCGCCGTGAAGACCGCGCTCGCCTACACCCTGCGCCGCCTGCGCACCGACCACGTCGACATCTACCGCCCGGCCCGGCTGGACCCGGCCGTTCCGGTCGAGGAGACCGTCGGCGCGATCGCCGAGCTGGTGCAGGCCGGCCACGTCCGCCACATCGGCCTCTCCGAGGTGGGCGCCGACACGCTGCGGCGCGCCGCCGCCGTCCACCCGATCAGCGACCTCCAGATCGAGTACTCGCTGCTCTCCCGCTCCGCCGAGGCCGAGATCCTGCCGACCGCCCGCGAGCTGGGCATCGGCGTCACCGCGTACGGGGTGCTCTCGCGCGGCCTGCTCAGCGGCCACTGGCAGGGCGCCCGCGAGCTGTCCGGCACCGACTTCCGCGGCCACAGCCCACGCTTCCAGGGCGACAACCTCGCCCACAACCTGCGGCTCGTCGAGGCCCTGCGCGCGGTCGCCGCCGAACGGAACGCCACCGTCGCCCAGATCGCGATCGCCTGGGTCGCCTCACGCGGCGAGGACGTCGTCCCGCTGATCGGCGCCCGCCGCCGCGACCGGCTCGCCGAGGCGCTCGGCGCGCTGGACGTCACCCTCATGGAGGCCGACCTCGCGGCCGTCGAGGCGGCGGTCCCCGCCGGGTCCGCGGCCGGGGACCGGTACGCTGCCGCCCAGATGGCCCATCTCGACAGCGAGCGCTGAGCCGCGGCCCCGCCCGCGGCGCCGCGCCCGCCGCAGGGCGGGGCCGTCCGCACCCGCACCGCCCGCCGACGGCCGCCACCCGGCCGGCCGCCCGTCCGCCGCACCCGGCGGACGGACGCCTCACCCGTAAGGACGAACCTCCCCGTGGCCACCGACAGCGCACTCACCGCCGAACAGATCATGAGCGCGACGGAGGACGCCCTGCGGCGGTTCGGCCCCACCAAGGCCACCGTCGTCGACGTCGCCCGCACCCTCGGCGTCAGCCACGGCAGCGTCTACCGCTTCTTCCCGAGCAAGGCGGCGCTGCGCGAGGCCGTCACCGAGCGCTGGCTCGCCCTGGCCCACGACGACCTGCGCTTCATCGCCATCGAGCCCGGTCCGGCGTCCGAGCGGCTGCACCGCTGGCTGGCCACGCTGTTCGCCGCCAAGCGCAGGAAGGCCCTGGACGACCCTCAGCTCTTCGCGACCTACATGACGCTGGTCGGCGAGGCCAGCCACACCGTCGACGCCCACCTGCGGACGCTGGTCGACCAGATCGCCCAGATCCTCCAGGACGGCATCGACAAGGGCGAGTTCCGGCACGCCCCGGTCAGCGCGACCGCCCTCGCGGTGTTCGAGGCGACCGCCCACTTCCACGACCCCGCCCATGCGTCCGGCTGGTCCGACCCGGCGGCCGAGGACCGGTTCGAGGCCGTCTGGAAGCTCGTCCTGCGCGGCCTGGCCGCCGACGTCTGAGGGGCGCCGTTCGCCTCCGGACGCGGACGGGCCGGCCGCGCATCCCGCGCGGCCGGCCCGTCCCCGTTCCCGTCCCTCAGCTCCGGGAGTGGCCGAACACGAGCCGGTAGAGGATCAGCAGCACGAGGGCGCCGCCGATCGCGGACGCCCAGGTCGCCAGGTCGAAGAACTGGGTCGTCACCTCGCGGTGCAGGAACCTCGACGAGATCCAGCCGCCGACGAACGAGCCGGCGATGCCGATCAGGGTGGTCACCACCAGGCCGCCCGGGTCCCGGCCCGGCAGCAGCAGCTTGGCCAGGGCCCCGGCCACCAGCCCCAGCACGATCCATGCGACGAAGCTCATCCGTGTCCTCCCGCCCTTCGAGCCGTACGGCGGCCCCGTGCACGCCGTACCTGCCTGCGAGGACGCCACCCGGCCCTCCGGCGGTTCCCACCCCGCCGTCCCCGCTGTGGGAGCGGCCGGCACGGCGCCCTTCTCGGATCACGGCTACCCCGCGATACTGCGGCCATGCGCATCCTGATCGCCACCGTCGGCTCCCGGGGCGACGTCACCCCCTTCACCGGGCTCGGAGCCCGCCTCGCCGCAGCCGGCCATCAGGTGGCACTCGCCACCCACACCACCTTCGCCGATTCGGTGCGCGCCGCCGGACTGGAGTTCCACCCGCTGCCGGTCGACCCGCGCGCCGAACTCGCCTCCGCCGGCGGCCAGCGCCTTCTGCGCAGCGGGTCCAGCCCCTTCGGATTCCTCCAGCTGTCGCGCCTCGCCCGCCTGTTCATGCCTGCCGTCGGCGCGGGCATCGCCGCTGCGGCCGAACCGGGCGCCGACCTCCTGCTGACCTCCAGCTCCACCGCCGACCTCGGCCAGGTCGTCGCCGAGGCCGCGGGCGTCCCGAACATCGCCCTGCACCTCCAACCGCTCACCCCCACCCGCGCGTTCGCCCCGGCCATCACCGGCAGCCGCTCGCTCGGCGGTCCCGGGAACCTGCTCGCCGGCCACGCCGTCCAGGCCGCCGTCGACCGCCTCTTCGCCCCGGCCGCGCGCGACCTGCGCCGCCGACTCGGCCTGCCGCAACGCTCCGTGGCACGCGCCCGCCGCAACCGCACCGTGCTGCACGGCTTCTCCCCGCGCGTCGTCCCGCGCCCCGCCGACTGGCGCCCCTCCCACCAGATCGCCGGCTACTGGTGGCCGCCGACCGACCCCGCCTGGCAACCCCCGGACCGCCTCCTGGACTTCCTCGCAGCCGGACCGCCGCCCGTCTACATCGGCTTCGGCAGCCTCGTCGTCCCCGACCCCGAACGCCTGACCGCCACCGTCCTCGCCGCCGTCCGCGCCGCCCGCGTCCGCGCCGTCCTGCAGTCCGGCTGGAGCGGCCTCACCGCGCCCGACGGCGACGACGACGTCCTCACCATCGGCGACACCCCGCACGACTGGCTCCTCCCCCGCATGGCCGCCACCGTCCACCACGCGGGCGCGGGCACCACCGCCGCCACCCTGCGCGCCGGCACCCCCACCGTCCCCGTCCCCGCCCAACTCGACGCCCCCTTCTGGTCCGCCCGCCTCACCCGCCTCGGCACCTCCCCCGGCCCCGTCCCGCTCCCCGACCTCACCCCCGCCCGCCTCGCCGACGCCATCCGCCGCACCCTCGACACCCCCCACCACCGCACCCGCGCCCAGTCCGTCGCCGCCGCCCTCGCGGCGGAGGACGGCGCCGCCCAGGTCCTCACGACGATCGCCCGCCTCGCCGGATAGCCTGTCCCCACACGACCGCAGGAGACATCGGTGGAACCGCGACCAGCTCGACGGCGGGTGCTCGCCGGAGCCGCCGCGACCGCCCTGGCGGTCGCGCTCCCCGCCCCCGGACGGGCCTTCGCGCAGGGCGGGGGCGCCGGCGGCACCGGGGCAGGAACCGCCCACCGGCTGCGCGCACTTGAGCGCGCACACGGGGCACGGTTGGGGGTCTTCGCCCAGGACGCGGCCACCGGTCGGACGGTGGCGTACCGCGCGGACGAGCCGTTCCCGATGTGCTCGACGTTCAAGACGATCGCGGTGGCCGCGGTGCTGCGGGACCTCGACCGGGACGGCGCGTTCCTGGCGCGGCGCATCCGCTACACGCGGGCCGACGTCACGGAGGCGGGCCACGCACCGATCACGGGGCTGCCCGCCCATCTCGAAGACGGTTTGACCGTCGGCGAGTTGTGCGCGGCGGCCATCACGTACAGTGACAACGCCGCCGCCAACCTCCTGCTGCGCGAGCTCGGCGGCCCCACGGCGGTCACCCGCTTCTGCCGCTCCCTCGGCGACCGCACCACCCGCCTCGACCGCTGGGAGCCGGCGCTCAACTCCGCGGAGCCCGGCCGGAGCACCGACACCACCACCCCGCGCGCCATCGGCCGCACCTACGCCCGCCTCACCACCGGAAGCGCCCTCGACGCGCCCGACCGCCACCGCCTGACCGCCTGGCTGCTGGCCAACACCACGGGCGGCAACCGCCTGCGCGCCGGCCTCCCCGACGACTGGACCCTCGCCGAGAAGACCGGCACCGGAGGCTACGGCACCACCAACGACGTCGGCCTCGCCTGGCCGCCCGGCCTCGGCCCGATCACGCTCGCGGTCCTCTCCACCGGGCCCGACCCGGCCGCACCCGCCGACGAGCCGCTGCTCGCCGAGGCGGCCGCCCTGCTCGCGGCCGCCCTGGCCTGACCCCGCCGCCCCGCGCCCGCGCCCGCGCTCAGGCGGTCGCCGTGCGCAGGCGGGGGATGACGTCGGTGCCGTAGGCGTCGATGGTGGGTTCGACGGCGTCGTGCATGGCGTAGATGGCGAACTGGTCGACGCCCAGGGCGCGGAGGTGGTCGAGGCGGGCGAGGTGGGTGGCGGTGGGGCCGATGATGCAGAAGCGGTCGACGATCTCGTCGGGGACGAAGGCGGTGTCGGGGTTCCCGGCGCGGCCGTGGTGGCTGTAGTCGTAGCCCTGGCGGCCCTTGATGTAGGCGGTGAGGGCCTCGGGGACGAGGTCGGAGTGCTCGCCGTAGTGCCGGACGAGGTCGGCGACGTGGTTGCCGACCATGCCGCCGAACCAGCGGCACTGCTCGCGGGCGTGGGCGAGGGCCTGCGGGGAGTCGTCGGCGGTGACGTAGGCGGGCGCGGCGACGCAGATGGTGACCGCGTCGGGGTCGCGGCCGGCCTCGGCGGCGGCGCGGCGGACGGCCTTCACCATGTACTCGGTGAGGAACGGGTCGGCGAGCTGGAGGATGAAGCCGTCGGCCTGACGCCCCGTCAGGTCGAGGGCCTTGGGGCCGTAGGCGCCCATCCAGACGGGCAGGGCGGCGCCCTCGCCGACCCAGGGCAGGTGCAGTTCGGTGCCGTCGACCTCGGCGGTGCGGCCCTCGGCCAGTTCCTTGATGGCGTGCATGGCCCGGGAGAGCAGGTCCAGGGTGGCGGGCTTGCGGCCGGCGACGCGCATCGCGGAGTCGCCGCGGCCGATGCCGCAGACGGTGCGGTTGCCGTACATGTCGTTGAGGGTGGCGAACAGGGAGGCGGTGACCTCCCAGGTGCGGGTGGAGGGGTTGGTGACCATCGGGCCGACGGTGAGGGTGCCGGTCTCGGCCAGGATGCGGCTGTAGATGACGAAGGGCTCCTGCCACAGGACGCAGGAGTCGAAGGTCCAGCCGTGGCTGAAGCCGGCCCGCTCGGCGCGGATCATCCGGTCGACGAGCAGGCGGGCGGGCGGGTCGGTCTGCAGGACGAGGCCGATGTCCATGGAGGCTCCGGGAGTTGGGTTGGCGAGTCGGCGGCGGGACGCGGTCAGCCGAGGTACTGGCAGGTGTCCCGGCGCAGGAAGGTGCCGTGGCCGGCCCGGCCGAGCCAGGTGCCCCGGTCGAGGACGACGGTGCCCCGGGAGAGGACGGTGCGGGCGCGGCCGGTGAGGGTGCGGCCCTCGTACGCCGAGTAGTCGACGTTCATGTGGTGGGTGGCCGCGGAGACGGTCTGCACGGCGGTGGGGTCGTAGACGACCAGGTCGGCGTCGGCGCCGGGGGCGAGGGTGCCCTTGCGCGGGTGCAGGCCGAACATCCGGGCCGGGGTGGTGCAGGCGAGTTCGATCCAGCGGCGGCGGCTGAGGTGCCCGTCGACCACGGCCTGGTGGAGGAGGTCCATCCGGTTCTCCACGCCGGGAAGGCCGTTGGGGATCCGGGAGAAGTCGCCGCGGCCGAGCTCCTTCTGGCCGATGAAGCAGAACGGGCAGTGGTCGGTGGAGACCACCTGGAGGTCGTTGGTGCGCAGGCCGCGCCAGAGCGCCGTCTGGTGCTCGCGGGGCCGCAGCGGGGTGCTGCACACGTATTTGGCGCCCTCGAAGCCGTCCTCGCCCTCCTCGGCGAGGTTGTCGGTGGAGAGGAAGAGGTACTGCGGACAGGTCTCGCCGAAGACGGGCAGGCCCTCGTCGCGGGCGCGGGCGAGTTCGGCGAGCGCGGAGGCGGCGGAGACGTGGACGACGTAGAGCGGGCTGCCGGCGACCTGGGCGAGCCTGATGGCCCGGTGGGTGGCCTCGGCCTCCAGCAGCTCGCGGCGGACCTCGCCGTGGACGCGGGGTGCGGTGCGGCCGGCGGCGAGGGCCTGTTCGACGAGGACGTCGATGGCGATGCCGTTCTCGGCGTGCATCATGATCAGCCCGCCGTTGGCGGCGCCGCGCTGCATGGCGCGCAGGATGCGCCCGTCGTCGCTGTAGAAGACGCCGGGGTAGGCCATGAACAGCTTGAAGGAGGTGGACTCGCCGGAGTCGACGAGGGCGTCCATCTCCTTGAGGACGGCGTCGGTGACGTCGGAGACGATGGTGTGGAAGGCGTAGTCGATCGCGCAGTTGCCCTCGGCCTTGGCGTGCCAGGCGTCCAGGCCCTCGCGCAGGCTGCCGCCGACGGGCTGGACGGCGAAGTCGACGATGGTGGTGGTGCCGCCCCAGGCGGCGGCGCGGGTACCGGTCTCGAAGGTGTCGGAGGCGTGGGTGCCGCCGAACGGCAGCTCCATGTGGGTGTGGACGTCGACGCCGCCCGGGACGACGTAGTGACCGGCCGCGTCGATGACGGTGTCGGCGGTCCAGGAGAGGGCGGTCTCGCTGCCGGTGGCGGCGAGGGCGGCGATCCGCTCGCCCTCGATGAGGACGTCGGCGCGCAGCTCCTCGGTGGCGGTGATCACGAGGCCGCCGCGGACGGCGGTGCGGCGCGGGGCGGCGGCGGACGCGGCGGCGGCACGGGGGGCGCTGTCGGGGGTGGTGGTCACGGGGTTCGCCTCCGTCACGCCTCGGTCAGCGGGCCGTAGGCGTCGGGGCGGCGGTCGCGGTAGAAGGCCCACTGCTGCCGGACCTCCTCGATGAGCCCGAGGTCGAGGTCGCGGACGACGAGCTCCTCCTCCTTGTCGGAGGCGACGTCGCCGACGAACCGCCCGCGCGGGTCGACGAAGTACGAGCTGCCGTAGAAGTCGTTGTCGCCGTACTCCTCGGTGCCGACGCGGTTGATGGCGGCCACGTAGTAGGCGTTGGCGACGGCGGCGGCCGGCTGTTCGAGCTGCCAGAGGTAGGCGGAGAGGCTGCGGCTGGTCGCGGAGGGGTTGTAGACGATCTGGGCGCCGCCCAGGCCCAGGGCGCGCCAGCCCTCGGGGAAGTGCCGGTCGTAGCAGATGTAGACGCCGACCTTGCCGACGGCGGTGTCGAAGACCGGCCAGCCGAGGTTGCCGGGCTTGAAGTAGTACTTCTCCCAGAAGCCCTTGACCTGCGGGATGTGGTGCTTGCGGTACTTGCCGAGGTAGCCGCCGTCGGCGTCGATCACGGCGGCGGTGTTGTAGTAGACGCCGGGCTGCTCCTCCTCGTAGACGGGGACGACGAGGACGATGCCGAGCTCACGGGCGAGGTCGCGCATCCGGCGCACCGTGGGGCCGTCGGGGACGGACTCGGCCCAGCGGTAGTGCTCGGGCTCCTGGACCTGGCAGAAGTACGGGGCGTTGAAGACCTCCTGGAAGCCGAGGATCCTCGCGCCCCGGGCGGCGGCCTCGCGGGCGTACCGCTCGTGGAGGGCGATCATGCTCTCCTGGTCGCCGGTCCAGCGGGTCTGGACGAGGGCGGCACGGACGATCTGCGACATGGGTACCTCCGCAACTCCGCGGCCCGTCCCGGGGGCGGGCCCGCGGTTCGAGGGTTGGCGGGCGGTGCTGCCTGCGGTGGATGTCTTCGCGCGTTCTTCGGGCGTGCGTTCTGCGGATGTGCGTTCCACGGGCGTTCCGCGGCCGTTCCGCCGGGGTGCGTCCTGTCGGCGTTCGGTCGGCGGACTGTGTGCCGCACCCGCGGTCTACGTGCGTAGAGGGCGGGTGCCTCGACCGTAGGCCCGTTCTCGGTCGTCTGACAATACGTCGGACGCCGGGCGGCCGACGCGATCGTGGTGCGCGGACACGCGGGGTCGCGTAGGTGGGATGAAAAGCTCATCTACCCCGGGAGCGCACTCCTTACTCATTTGAGTGAATCCAGGAGCGGAACCGCGTGGTGCGGGGCAGGAAGCGGGTGACGCTCCTCCGGTCCGCCGCCGGAGGAGCCCGTCGACGGGCGGCGGTGCCGCCGAGCGGCCGGAAGGGGGTGGTGGACGGATGGTGACGGCCGACAGGACGCGGGGCCCGGCGCGGGTGCCCGCCTGGGGCGGGGCGCTGCTGGCGCTCGGGGTACCGGTGCCGGCGGTGCTCGGCTGGCTGCTGTTCGTCCGCCGGACGCCCGCCGGCCAGGGCGCGCTGGACGTCCGGCTCCAGCTGGCCGGCTCGCGGGCCGCCGCCGAGGCGGTGCTCGCCGGGCGGGCCCCAGCCTTCCGCGCCTCGCTGGACGCCGACCTCTGGCTGATCGGCGGACTGGCGGTGACGCTGGCGGCGGCCGGGATGCTCGGCGGGTACGTGTTCACCCGGGCGCACTGGCGGCTGACGGCGCTCGTCGCCGGAACGGCCGGGGTGCTGGCCGGCGGCTGCGACCTGGCCGAGGACGTCCTGCTGGCCGCCGGTCTCGGCCGCACCGGCCCCGGGCCGACCGGCGGGGACGCGCCGTTCGCCGCGGCGGCCGCGTTCGCCACCGTGAAGTGGCTGCTGCTGCCGCCCGCGGGTGCGGTGGCGGTCGTCGTCTGCGCCGCCACCGCGCACCGGGCGGTGCGCGCGCTGCTGCCCCGGGCGCCGGAGGAGCGGACGGACGGGCCCGGAGCCGGGGAGCCCGAAAGTGGGGAGGCCGGGAGCGGCGGGCCCGGAAGCGGGGAGTCCGGAGCCGGGGAGTCCGGGGGCGGGCCGGCGCTGATCCCGCCGTGGCCGGTGGCGACACCGCGCGGCGGGCGGTGGCCGCCCGGCCCCCGGGTCCACGGGCCGCTCGCCCGGCACGCCCGTTGGCGCAACGCCGCCCGGGTGCCGCCCGGCCGCGAGCACGCCCGGCTCGGCTTCTGCGTCTCCGGCGGTGGCATCCGCGCGGCCTGCGTCACCCTCGGCGCGCTGCAGGCGCTGCGCCCCTGGCTGAAACAGGCCCGCTACCTGGTCGCCGTCTCCGGCGGCGGGTACACCGTCGGCGCGATGCAGCTGGCGCTGAGCGACTCAGCGCCCGGCGGCCCGGTCCGGGCCCGCTCCGGGCTGGACGCCGACACCGTGCTCGAACCGGGCTCGCCCGAGGAGGACCACCTGCGCCGCCACTCCAAGTACCTGGCGGACGGCGCGGGCGAGTGGCTGATCGCGCTCGGCACCCTGCTGCGCGGCCTGGTCGCGGCGCTCTCCCTGCTGCTCGCCGCCGTCCTGGTGCTGGGCCTGGGACTGAGCCGCTTCTACCACCTCGTGCCGCTCGCCGACCTGGACCGCCCGCCGCCGCTGCGCTCCCCCGCCGTGTTCGCCCTGGTCGGGCTGCTGGCGACCGCCGCCACCGGGTGGCTGCTGTGGCTGCTCGCCTTCTCCTGGCTCGGCTGGAACACCCTGCCGCCGCGCGCGCTGCGCCGCTTCTCGCACGCCGCGCTCGCCCTGGCCGGGCTGACCGGCGTGGGCGTGCTGGCCGTCCCCGGCCTGGCGTGGGGCGCGGTCGCGCTGCAGCGCGCGCTCGCGGTCGGCGTCCGGCAGACCGGGGCCGGCATCAGCCTGACCGTGCTGCTCAGCTACCTGGCGCTGCTGCTGGGCATCCTCTGGCACGGCCGGCACGCGATCGAGCAGGGCGCGGCGGTGCTCGGCGGTGTGCTGCGCGGGGTGCGGCGCGGCGCCGGGGTGCGGCGTCCCGGCGGCCTCACCGGGCGGATCACCGAGTACCTGGTGCTCTGGTCGGCGCTGACCGCGCTCACCTCGGGCACCCTGCTCACCTTCGGCTGGGCGGTGGCCACCGCCCACGCCTGGCCGGGCGCGGTCCAGGTGCTGCTGCCGCTGGTCCTGCTCACGGTGGGGCTCAACCTCGACCAGACCTGGATGGGCCTGCATCCCTTCTACCGGCGCCGGCTCGCCTCGGCCTTCGCCGTCCGCCGGGTGGTCGAGGGCACCGGAGGAGGCGTCGGAGGGGGCGTCGGCCCGGGCTCGGTACCGGCCGGGGAGGCGGACGGGACGGGCCGGTCCGGGGAGGTGCTGGCCCGGCCGTACCACTTCTTCCGCGAGCAGACCCGGCTCAGCCACTACGGCGCCCGGCGGCCGGACTTCCCCCAGGTGATCTTCGCGGCGGCGGCGAACCTCTCCGGCAGCGCGCGGACGCCGCCCGGCCGGCGGGCGGTGTCGTTCACCTTCTCCCACGACTACGTCGGCGGGCCGGACGTCGGCTACGCGCGCACCGACCTGCTGGAGCGGCGCACCCGGCGGCACATCGCCCGCGACCTCACCGTGCAGTCCGCGATGGCCGTCTCCGGCGCGGCGTTCTCCTCCGCGATGGGCCGCCGCTCCCGCGCCTACCAGGGGCTGTTCGCGGTGACCAACGCGCGGTTGGGCACCTGGCTGCCCAACCCCGCGGCGCTCGCCCCGCTCTGGGCCGCCGACCGGGACTGGCGGTACGCGCCGCAGCCCGCCGTCCGGCGCCTCTCCTACCAGCTGCGGGAGGCCTGCGGGCGGTACCCGATGGACGCGCGGTTCCTGCTCACCACCGACGGCGGGCACTACGAGTGCCTCGGCCTGGTCGAGCTGCTGCGGCACGGCGTGCGGACGGCGGTGTGCGTCGACGCGAGCGGCGACTCCGCCTTCGCGGGCGCGCTGGCGGCGGCGATCACCCTGGCCAAGGAGGAGTTGGGCATCACGATCACGCTGCGCGAACCGGAGCTGCTGGTCCCGGGCAGCGCCGGGGGCGGCCAGCCGCCCCTGCGCGGGCTGGCGGCGCGGCTGGCCGACCGGCTCTCCGCCCGGGCGGTGGTGGTCGGGGACATCGCGTACCCGTGGCCGCTGGAGCTCGGGGAGGGCGACGGTCCGCCGGGCGCGGCGGCCCGGCACGGCACGCTGATCGTCGCCCAGGCCGTGCTCACCCCCGGCATGCCGTACGAGCTGCACGCCTACGCGGCGGCCGACCCGGCCTTCCCGAACGACGGCGCCGGCGACCAGTGGTTCGACCACCGGCAGTTCGACGCCTATCAGACGCTCGGCCGGTACCTGGGCGAGCAGGCCGCACCGGCGGTCGCGGCAGCGCTGGCGGAGGCGGAGGCTCGGGCTCGGGCGGAGCCGGCGGCCCCGGAGGCAGGAACCGGGGCGGCGGCGACGGGCACCGCAGCAACGACGGGGACCGCAGCACCGGCGCCGGACGGCAAGGCCGACGGCCGGGGACCCGGCCGACCGGGGACCGTACCGGGGCCGGGCCGGGCGCCCGGGGCCGAGCGCGGCGCCACCACGCCCGACCAGGGCCGCAACGGGCAGCTGTGACGGTGCTCGCTTGACTCGTACCGCGTCCGTCGGGAAGGATCCGGCTCATGGACTCCGGCACCACTCTGGTCTGCCGTCTGCACGTCGACCTCCGACGCCAGGCGAGTTCCATCTGTGCCTGTTGTTGATCCCGGCCTTCCCCTTCGGCCCCGCCCTGTGACGTTCCCCAGGGTTCGCGCCGTACCGCCGCACCCGTCTTCCTGACGCGCCTTCGCCCTGCGTGAGCGTGCCGACCGGCACGGTGCGGTCCGGCGCGTGCGCCACCACGCTTCCGCTCCCCCTCCCGCCTTCTCCGAGGACACCCACATGAGCCTGGACCTCGCCCCCGACACGCCCGCCCCCGCCCCGGCCGCCGCACCCACCGCGACCGCCGAGCGCCCGGGCGTCACCGCGACCGCCACCGCGGCGGCCGGGGACACCCGCGCGCCGCTCACCCCGAGCACGCTGCGCACGATCGTCCGCGAGCTGGCCGAACAGCCCGAGCAGTGGATCCACCACGTACGGCTCTCCACCGAGGAGCGCTGGTACCGGCGGCTGGCCGCCGACGAGGACCACGAGGTCTGGCTGATCAGCTGGCTGCCCGGCCAGTCCACCGGATTCCACGACCACGGCGGCTCGCGCGGCGCGTTCACCGTCGCGCTGGGCGAGTTGGAGGAGCTGTCGCTGGGCGGCCCGGAGCAGGGCCTGCTGATCCGGCGGGTCCAGTCCGGCACCGTCCGGGCGTTCGGCCCCGAGTACGTGCACGACGTCCGCAACACCGCGTCCGGCCCGGCCGTGACGCTGCACGCCTATTCGCCGCCGCTCCACTCGATGGCGCACTACGAACTGCGGGCCGGTGGCCTGGTCCGCACCTCCGAGGAAGGACCCGACCAGTGGTGACCACGATCGACGACCTGCTCGCCCGCTCCCGCGAGGGAGTCCACCGGCCCGGCGCCGAAGAGGCGCACCGCGCGCAGCGCGACGGCGCCCTGCTGGTCGACATCCGTCCGGCGGCGCAGCGCGCGGCCGAGGGGGAGATCCCCGACGCGCTGATCATCGAGCGCAACGTCCTGGAGTGGCGGCTGGATCCGACGGGCGGTCACCGGATCCCGGAGGCCACCGGGTACGACCTGGAGGTGATCCTGGTCTGCTCGGAGGGGTACGCGTCGAGCCTGGCGGCGGCGTCGCTGCGCGAGCTGGGCCTGCACCGGGCGACCGACCTGGACGGCGGGTTCGTCGGCTGGGCGGCGGCCGGGCTGCCGACCCGTCAGGGCGGGTGAGTGGGCCGGGATCGAGACCGGCCGGTGGTCGGATCCGCGGGGCCCGCGAGGCCCGGCGAATCCGACCACCGCCGGGAAATCAGGGACAGCGGGGTCGTCAGGTCATAGGCTGATCAGAGTTTCCACCGCCACCAGGGCGGGCATCCGCGCGACCGACAGGCACACCGACCGAGACCGACAGACCGCCAGACGACACCATCGGCGCCGCCGCCGGGGACCGCCGAGACGAGGACAACCCCCGTGATCAGATTCGACGGCGCGGGCAAGCGCCACCCCGACGGCACGGTCGCCGTCGAAGGCCTCGACCTCGACGTCCCCACCGGTCGTACGACCGTGCTGGTCGGACCGTCCGGCTGCGGGAAGACCACCCTGCTGCGGATGGTCAACCGCATGGTCGAGCCGACCTCGGGCCGGGTCCTGCTGGACGGCACCGACGTGGCGGCGATGGACCCGGCCAGACTGCGGCGCGGCATCGGGTACGTGATCCAGCAGGCCGGACTGTTCCCGCACCGCCGGGTGATCGACAACGTCGCGACCGTCCCCTATCTGCTCGGCTGGGACCGGAGGAAGGCCCGCGCGCGGGCGGCCGAGCTCCTCGACCTGGTCGGACTCGCCCCGGAGACCGCCCGGCGGTACCCGTTCCAGCTCTCCGGCGGCCAGCAGCAGCGCGTCGGCGTGGCGCGGGCGCTGGCGGCCGATCCGCCGGTGCTGCTGATGGACGAGCCGTTCAGCGCCGTCGACCCGGTGGTGCGGGCCGGTCTCCAGGAGGAGTTGCTGCGCCTCCAGTCCGAGCTGCACAAGACGGTGCTGTTCGTGACCCACGACATCGAGGAGGCCGTCCGGCTCGGCGACCAGGTCGTGGTGCTGCGCGAGCGGGGCCGGATCGCCCAGCTCGCCGACCCGCACACGCTGCTGACGGCGCCCGCGGACGCGGACGTCGCCGCCTTCCTCGGCCGTGACCGGGGCCTGCGCGGGCTCGGGCTGCGGCCCGCCGCGACCGTGGCCGTCCGGCCGATACCCCTCGCGCCGGCCGGCTCGGCGAAGGGCACGGTGCGCTTCGGCGGGTGGGAGCTCGTGCTGGACGACGAGCGCCGGCCGATCGGGTGGACCGACCGGGACGCGGCGGGGGCCGCCCCGCAGCCGGCGCCCGGGTTCCACCCCGAGGCCGACACGCTGCGCGCGGCGCTGGACGCCGCCGTGCTCTCCCCCGCGGGCGTCGCCGTCGCCCTGGACGCCGACGGCCGGGTGACGGGGACCGCCGACCGCGAGGCCGTGCTGGCGGCGCTCGCGGCCGCTCCGGTCCCGACCGGTGTGACGGGTGCCCTCGGTGTCCCCGCGTTCGCCGAGGTCTCCGGTGCCGGCGGGATCTCCGGTGCCGGCGGGATCTCCGAGGTCGGCGGGATCTCCGAGGTCGCCGCGCCGCACCGGGCCGACGCCGCCGAGGCCGGAGCCGACGGCGCCGGGACCGAGGCCGGAGCCGGCACGGCCGATGCCGGGGCCGAACCCGAGAAGGACGGAGCCGCCGGTGGACGGTGAACCGATCGTCCGCTGGTACTGGATCGGCGACCACCTCGGCTACCTCGGCGACCTGCTCGCCGACCACGCCGTGATCGCGCTGCTCCCGGTGCTGATCGGCCTGCTGCTGGCGGTCCCGCTCGGGCTGGCCTGCACCCGCTACCCGCGCCTCTACCAGCCGCTCGCCGCCGTCTTCAACATCGTCTACGCGCTGCCCTCGCTGGCCGTGTTCGTCGTGCTGATCCCCTACACGGGGCTGGCCACCCAGGCCACCGTGATGATCCCGCTCACCTTCTACGCGCTCGCCGTGCTGCTGCCCACCACGGTGGACGGGCTGCGCGCCGTGCCCGACCCGGTTCGGCAGGCCGCCTCCGCGATGGGGTACGGGCCGTGGCACCGGCTGGCCGCCGTCGAACTGCCCGCCGCCGTCCCCTATCTGGTGGCCGGTCTGCGGGTGGCGGCCGTCTCCAGCATCTCGCTGGCCTCGGTGGGCGCGCTGGTCGGGCGAGGCGGGCTCGGCTACCTGTTCGTCGACGGGTTCCAGCGCACCTTCCCGACCCCGATCGTGGCCGGGATCGTACTGATCGCCGCGCTCGCCCTGGCCGTGGACCTGCTGCTGGTCGGCGCCCGCCGGCTGCTGGCGCCCTGGGCCGTGCGGGAGAAGGGAGCGGGCCGGTGAACTGGCTCACCTGGTTGGGGGACTTCTTCTCCGACCCGGACCGCCGCAGCGGCCCGAACTCGATCGCGAACCGGATCGCCGAGCACCTGCTGTTCTCCGGCGAGGCCCTGCTCTTCGCCGCGCTGCTGGCCGTCCCGCTCGGACTGCTGATCGGCTACACCGGGCGCGGCGTCACCGCGGTGACCGCGCTGGCCGGCGCCGCCCGCGCGCTGCCCACGCTCGGGCTGGTGACGCTGGCGGTGCTGCTCGCCGGGGTCGGCGACACCGCCGTCCTGGTGCCGCTGGTCGCGCTGGCCGCGCCGCCGCTGCTGGTCGCCGCCGTCGAAGGGGTGCGCGGCACCGACCCGGACGTGCGGGACGCGGCGCGCGGCGTCGGGCTGACGCACCCGCAGGTGCTGTGGCAGGTCTGCGTGCCGTCGGCGCTGCCGACCCTGCTGGCCGGTTTCCGGACCGCGACCGTGCAGGTCGTCGCGACGGCGACGGTGGCCGCGTACGTCGGGCTCGGCGGTCTCGGCCGGTACGTCGTCGACGGGCTGGCCACCCGCGACTACGCGATGACGGTCGGCGGGGCGCTGCTGGTCGTCCTGCTCGCCGTCGGGGCGCAGGCGTTCTTCGCGCTGCTGGCCCGTTACGCGCTCCCGCCCGGGCTGCGCGCGCAGCAGCTGGCCGCGGCCCGGCAGCCCTCGTGATCGCTCCGGCCCGGCGGCGCACCGCCGCCCCGGCCGTCCCGCTTCCTTCGACCGACCGTGACGTCCACCCCGAAAGGACACCTATCACCATGTCGACATCCGCATCCGCGCCGCTGAGAGCGGCGACGGCCGGCCGCCGGGCCGGCGTCCTGGCCGCGCTCGCCGCGCTCGCCCTGACCGCGACGGCCTGCTCCTCCTCCGGCGGCGACCCGCTGGGCGGCAAGGACTCGGCCGCCCCGGCGCCCGGCAGCGCCTCCGGGAGCGCCGCGACGGGTGCCCCGGCCGGCGGGACGGTCGTGGTCGGCTCGGCCAACTTCCCGGAGAACGTGCTGCTCGGCTCGATCTACGCGCAGGCGCTCAAGGCCAAGGGCGTGAAGGTCGAGGAGAAGTTCAACATCGGCAGCCGCGAGGTGCTCTACGGGCAGCTGCAGAGCGGCAGCCTGTCCGTGCTGCCGGAGTACAACGGCTCGCTGCTCGCCTACCTGGGCGGCAAGTCGGCGGATCCGGGCACCGCCGCCGTCAACGCCGAGCTGGCCAAGACGCTGCCCGCCTCGCTCGCGGTCCTGGACTCCTCGCCCGCCGAGGACAAGGACACCCTGAGCGTCAGCCAGGAGACCGCCGACAAGTTCGGGCTGAAGTCGATCGCCGACCTGGCCGGCAAGGCGGGCGAGCTCACCATCGGCGGCCCGCCGGAGTTCAAGTCGCGCCAGGAGCAGCCGCTCAAGGACGTCTACGGCGTGACGTTCAAGGAGTGGAAGTCGACCGGCGAGACCACGGCCAACGCGGTCAAGGACGGTTCGGTGCAGGTCGGCAACGTCTTCTCGACCGACCCGAAGATCTCGCAGCTGAAGCTCGTCCCGCTCGCCGACCCGAAGAACCTGTTCGCGGCCCAGAACGTGACGCCGCTGGTCAACAAGGCCAAGGTGGACGCGACGGCGACCGGCGCGCTCAACGCGGTGTCGGCGAAGCTCGACACGGCGGGGCTGCTGGCGCTGATGAAGAAGGTCGCGGTCGACAAGGAGGACCCGTCGGCGGTGGCCAAGGACTGGCTGAAGAGCAACGGGCTGTCCTGACCACGCGGAAGCCACGAAACCGCGGGGACGTCGCGCGGGGCGACGCGGAACGCCGGGCCCGGGAGCCGATCCCGGGCCCGGCGGATCTTCCCTTGGGCGGCGCGAACATGACAGGGTGACGGCATGCGCACTCGTCTCCTCGCCGCCACCCTCACGGCCTGCGCCGCGGTGAGCCTCGCCGCGTGCTCCAGCTCCGGCTCGGGCTCCGGCAGCACCGCCGCCGGCACCACCCCACCGGGTACCGCCGCGCCCGCGGCGTCCGGTACGGACGCGGCGACGGCCGCCGCGTCCCCCGCAGCGACCGCCCCCGCCCCGGCCCCGGGCTCCCCCGAGGCACCCGGTCCGGACGGCACGGCCGGCGCCTCCGCCGGCGCGCCGCCGGCCGGGACCGCGACGCGGCCCGCCACCGGGAACCCACCCGCCCCGGGGGCCACGGGCTCCCCCGCCGACCCCCCGGCGGCGTCGAAGCCGGCACCGCCCCCGGACGCCGGGCTGCCGGCCGCGCCGGCCGCGGACCTCACCGCGCGGCTCGTCGCCGCGCTGGAGGCGATCGACCCGGCGCTCGTCGGCGGACAGCCCGACCAGGCCGTCGACCGGGCCCGCGCCCAGTGCCAGGCGATGTACCAGTTCCCGAAGGACCGCGCGAAGTTGATCGACCTGGCGGACCAACGCTTCACGGATCCCACCCACCCCCAGGGTTTCGGGCCCGAGAAGGCGGAAAAAATCCTGGACGCGCTGCGCACCACCCTCTGCCCGCCGGCCTGACCGCTCTCACGGCCAGCCCCTCGAACGGCCCGGTGTCCTGAGCTCCGGGCCACCGTGGCCGCGCGCGACGACCACCGCGCGGCCACGGCACACACCCCCGGCTCAGACGAGGCTCCAGGCGGTGTCCTTGTCATCGGACGAGATGAAGTCCACGGGTTCCTCCTTTCCGGGGGTCGACATACGTAAGACGCGCGAGCACGGGGCGCGTGTCACGCGGCAAGCGGGTTTCGCGGTGGGCGGGTTCCGCGCGCACGGGTCCAGCGGTGCATGAGTTCAGCGGTGCACGGGCGCAGCGGTCCACGGGCGGCGCCCGGCGTACGGGCGCGTCCGGATGAAGGGCGTTCCGCGCGGGACGCGCGCCCGGGAGAGCGGGCGGGCGGCAGCGCGGGGAGAAGGACGGAACGGCAGGACGGTAGGACGGCACGACGCGCGAACGGGCGCGGGAGCGAACGGACGTGGCCCGGCCGTCGGCCGCCGGTGGCGGCGGGCCGGGACCCGGGGGCCGGGGGCTCACCCGTGCGGGCGGCAGCCGCCCTCTCTGTCGAGCTTCCAGTCGAGGTCTCGCATGCCCTGATGATGTCGGAGCGAGGGACGCGCCACAACCGGATTTGTTGACGGTTGACCATTCCCCGGCCAACCTCGGCGCCATACCCTTCGCTGACGAACTGTAAGGACTCTTGACAGACGAGTGGTCTAGTCCAACCATAGGCATGTCGATCCGACCGGGATGCACTGTGGGGGTGTGACCACCGGCGGCTGAGGCAATGCCCTGCCCTGCTCCGCTCCGCCCCCAGGCCCCGCCACGGCGTCCGCGCGTCCGCGCACGCCGTCCGTCCGTGCCGCGTGCCTGCGGGATCCGCACACCCCCGCGCCACCCGTCCCGCCGCACGGCCCTCTCCCCCTACGAGGGTCCCGTACGCCCCCGCAAGGTCCGCAGCGCCGTTCCGCACGCTTCACCAACGTCCTGCCCCACCACGCCTGTTGGAGAACCCATGCGTCTACGCAGAACAGTCCAGTCCGCCCTGACGGCCTGTGTCACGCTCGTCGCCTCGGCCGGTCTGGTCGCCGGCGCGGCGGTCGCCGACGCCGCACCCGCCGGCCCGGCCGCCGTCTCCGCCGGCGCCTCGGCCGCGGCGGCCCCGCTGCCCACCCGGGTGTTCGCCCCCTACTTCGAGGCCTGGACCGGCGAGAGCCCCGCCACGCTGGCCGCCCAGTCCGGCGCGAAGCACCTGACGATGGCGTTCCTGCAGACGGCCACCAAGGGCTCCTGCACCCCGTACTGGAACGGCGACACCTCGCTGCCGGTCGCGCAGTCCTCCTTCGGCGCCGACTTCGCCAAGATCAAGGCCGCCGGCGGAGACGTGATCCCGTCGCTCGGCGGCTACACCGCGGACACCACCGGCACCGAACTGGCCGACAGCTGCACCGACGTCAACCAGATCTCCGCCGCCTTCCAGAAGCTCATCACCACCTACGACATCAGCCGGATCGACCTCGACATCGAGGCCGACTCGCTGAACAACTCCGCGGGCATCGACCGCCGCAACAAGGCGATCAAGCTGACGCAGGACTGGGCCGCCGCCAACGGCCGGCAGATCCAGTTCTCCTACACGCTGCCGACCACCACCAGCGGACTCGCCGACAGCGGCCTCGCGGTGCTGCGCAACGCCGTCACCAACAACGCCCGGATCGACGTCGTCAACCTGATGACGTTCGACTACTACGACAACGCCGCGCACGACATGGCGGCCGACACCCAGTCCGCGGCCACCGGCCTGTACAACCAGATGTCCCGGCTGTGGCCGACCAAGACCCCGACCCAGCTGTGGGGTTCGATCGGCGTCACCGAGATGCCCGGCGTCGACGACTTCGGTGCGGCCGAGACCTTCACGCTCGCCAACGCGACCACCGTCTACAACTGGGCCGTGGCGCGGGGCATCAACACCCTGTCGTTCTGGGCGCTGCAGCGCGACAACGGCAAGTGCCCGGGCGGCGGCGCGCGCGACGACTGCTCCGGGATCCAGCAGAACACCTGGGACTTCACCAAGATCTTCGCGCCGTTCACCAGCAACACCCCGCCCACCAGCGGCTTCCTGCTCAACCTGAACCCCGCCTCGGGCACCGTGGCGGCCGGTTCCTCCACCACCGCCACCGTCAACACCGTCGAGATCACCCCGCCCGGCGCCCCCTCCGGCACCGCGCAGAGCATCACCCTCAGCGTCAGCGGCGCGCCCGCCGGCGTCACCGCCACGGTCAACCCCGGTACGGTCCTGGCCGGTTCGCCCGCGACGCTCACCGTCACCACCACGGCGAACGCCGCCGCCGGCACCTACCCGCTCACCGTCACCGGCGTCGGCACCTCCGGCAGCCAGACCGCCACCTACACGCTGAAGGTGACGAGCACCCAGCCGGGCAACGACTTCTCGGTCGCCGTCAGCCCGGGCGCCGGCTCGGTGACGGCGGGCTCGTCCGCCAGCGCCACCGTCAACACCGGTGTCGTCGCGGGCTCCGCGCAGAGCGT
Organism: Kitasatospora sp. NPDC057692; assembly: GCF_042799475.1. Taxonomy (NCBI): domain Bacteria; kingdom Bacillati; phylum Actinomycetota; class Actinomycetes; order Kitasatosporales; family Streptomycetaceae; genus Kitasatospora; species Kitasatospora sp. NPDC057692. Next base: position 190,974 of record NZ_JBHVIV010000004.1, read on the forward strand.
CGCCCTCACCGTGAGCGGCGCGCCCGCCGGCGTCACCGCCACGGTCAACCCGGGCAGCGTCACCGCGGGTTCGCCCGCGACGCTCACCGTCGCCACCGCGGCCACCACCACCCCCGGCACCTACCCGCTGACCGTCACCGGCACCGCCGCCTCCGGCAGCCACACCGCCACCTACACGCTGACCGTCACCGGGGTCACCCCGCCCGGCGGCCTGGCCAACGGCGGTCTGGAGACCGGCAGCCTGGGCCCGTGGACCTGCCAGGCCGGCGGCTCCGTGGTGAGCACCCCGGTGCACTCCGGCTCGTACGCCCTGCAGTCCGCGGCCACCGCCTCGCAGACCGGTGAGTGCACCCAGACCGTCACCCTGACGCCCAACAAGGCCTACACGCTGACCGGCTGGGTCCAGGGCAGCTACTCCTACCTCGGCGTGAGCGGCGGCGCCACCGGCTCCGCGTGGACCAGCGGCTCCGGCTGGACCAAGCTCAGCGTCCCGTTCACCACCGGCGCCTCCGGCACCGTGACGGTGTACCTGCACGGCTGGTACGGCCAGGGCAGCGTCTACGGCGACGACTTCTCGATCGCCTGACGGACACCGGCCCGCGGGCAACGGCTGACAGGTGACAACTGACAACTGACAGATAACAGCTGACAGATATTGTCAACTGTCAGCCGTCAGCCCCCGCCCCTCGTTCCACTCCCCCGCCGGGGGGGGGGGGGCCCCCGAGGGGGGGCGCCCCCCCGGGGGGGGGGCCCCCCCCCGGCGGGACGGTGGCGGGGTCCGTACCCCCCGGCCGGCGCGGCGCGGGCGGAGTCCGCCAGCCGGGCGACACCCGCCGCGGAACGCGCGGGCGGC